>JBEANX010000448.1:0-3356 GCA_041165245.1 Pseudomonadota bacterium | reverse complement strand
TAGATCACCGCTTGGGCCAAAGCCAGCTCGCCTTCTGGGCTGCCCAAGCGCTCAAAGGTCAAGGCCGCATCGTTGGCGATTTGCATGGCGCGCGGGTCGGCCAGGCCGATGTCTTCCCAAGCCATGCGCACGATGCCGCGCGAGAGGTAACGCGCATCTGCACCGCCATCGAGCATGCGCGTGAGCCAGTACAAGGCGCCATCGGGGTTGGAACCCCGCACCGATTTGTGCAGCGCCGAGATCTGGTCGTAGAAGTTGTCGCCACCCTTGTCAAAGCGCCGCGCGTTCAAGCTCAGTGCGTTGCTGATGAACTCGGCGTCGATGTGGGTGATGCCGGCAGCACCTGCGGCCGTGTTGCATTGCTCCAGCAGGTTCAGGAAGCGGCGCGCATCGCCATCGGCATAGCCAATGATGGTGTCCACCGCGGCATCGTCAAACAGCAGGTGCGCCATCACCTGTGCTTGGGCGCGCTGCAGAAGTTGCTTGAGCTCGTCTTCGCTCAAAGACTTCAGCACATAGACCTGCGCCCGCGACAGCAGCGCTGAGTTCACCTCGAACGACGGGTTCTCGGTGGTGGCACCGATGAAGGTGAACAGGCCCGACTCCACATGTGGCAACAGCGCGTCTTGCTGGGCCTTGTTGAAGCGGTGGATCTCATCGACAAACAAGAGCGTGTGCCGCCCCTGCGAGAGGTATTGCTGCGCTTGCTCCATGGCGACGCGGATGTCCTTCACCCCCGAGAAAACCGCCGACAGGGCAATGAATTCGCACTCGAAGGCATGGGCCGTGAGCCTCGCCAGCGTGGTCTTGCCCACACCTGGAGGGCCCCAAAAAATCATCGAATGCGGCTTGCCCGACTGAAATGCCAGCTTCAGAGGCTTGCCCTCGCCGAGCAAGTGCGACTGGCCCACGACCTCGCCCAACACCTTGGGGCGCAGCAGTTCAGCCAGGGGCGCAGAAGGCTCTTGCGCAAACAAATCAGACATGGGCGGCAGCGTGGGGCAGTGGGGTCAATTGACATTCTCTCAGGCTGGACTTGAGGGTGCTCGATCCATGGAAATGTGACAGTTTTATGAAGGTTTCCCCCGATTCGCGGGGGGTTCAGATGCATCATCCTGAATGCCCACCCACCGAAACCAAGGAGCCGCCATGCTGACACTCTCCATCTTGTCCCTGGTGTTGATCCCCATTGCCCTGGACTTCGCCTTGCGCGGCATGCACACCACGCATGAACTCTCCATGAAACGTCCTGATTGATGGGCATTCACGGGTGCTCTGCTTGAGCCCTCGGCCGAGGGCATTTCATTGCCTCGAGGGACAGGATGCGCCCTCTTGTGCTGCCTTGCACGAAGACATCGGTTCAAGGGATTGGACAAAACCCTGAGAACCTGCCACAATCGCATCTTCGCTGCATGACAGCCCGTTTCTGAAGACGCCCTCAGCGTCGACTTGCCCAGCGCAAACTTTGCGCAAAGCATCAGAACACATGTCGAGGCAGTGAACTCAAAGTTCATCCCCTCTGACCTTTTTCAAGCCGGATGGCGCCCAACAAGCTTAGCCTTGTTGCAGAGCGTCCATCAACACAGCGTGTCTTGAGTTCCGGTTGGCGGCGATGCCGTCGCTTTCATACCGACTCAACGTGATCCCGGGTGCCGAGTGCGCCCCCACGAAGTCTGGACACGAATCCTTAGCGACCCCACCCGGGTAGCGAGATGCTGGCCATGAGCCCATCCCTGCCCTGGCACTGACGCCTTCGTCGTTGTTGACGAATGTGGCAGCGCCGTGCATTGGCTTGAAAGAAGTTATGAATCACGAAGAGAACAACCTGAACGCTGCCCCGGCAGACGAAGGCAAGGTCGACGCCCACAGCGCCTCGCAAATCGACGCCCTGGCTCGCCGCCTGGCCGCCGAAGATGGCTTCGACACCGAAGGTGGCGGAGAAATCACGGCTGAACCCAGCGGCCCCACCTTTGAAGACCTGGGCCTGAACCCTGTCTTGTGCAAGGCACTGGCTGACTCTGGCTACACCACCCCCACCGGCGTTCAAATCCGCGCCATCCCTGCTGCCATGAACGGCTCGGACCTGCGTGTGGCCTCCAACACCGGCAGCGGCAAGACCGCCGCCTTCATGTTGCCCGCCCTGGAACGCATCATTGCCGCCCGTCGCGACAACCAAGGCGCAGCCAACAAGGGCCGCGTGGCTGGCCCTCGCGTGCTGATCCTGGCACCCACCCGTGAACTGGCGCTGCAAGTCTCGCAAGCTGCGTCGACGTACGGCCGCCAAGTGCAAGGCCTGCGCGTGGCCACCATCGCGGGCGGCGTGCCTTATGGTGCCCAGCTCAAGGCCCTGCGTGGCCCCCTGGATGTGCTGATCGCCACCCCTGGTCGCCTGCTGGACCACCTGAGCAACGGCGCTGCCGTTCTGTCCAGCCTGGAAGTGCTGGTGCTGGACGAAGCCGACCGCATGCTGGACATGGGCTTCATCGAGGACATCGAGTCCATCGCTGCCCAGACCCCTGAAAACCGTCAGACCCTGATGTTCAGCGCGACCTTTGCCGGTCACGTGGGCAAGCTGGCCGAGCGCCTGACGCGCAACGCTCAGCACATTGAAGTGGCTTCGCACACCGACAGCCATGACAACATCGAACAGCGTCTGCACCTGGCCGACACCCTGGCCCACAAGAACGACCTGCTGGATCACCTGCTGACCACCAAGGAAGTCGACCAAGCCGTGGTGTTCACCAGCACCCAGCGCGATGCCGACATCCTGGCTGACCGCCTGGCTGACATGGGTCACGCCGTGGCCGCTCTGCACGGTGGCATGCCTCAAGGCCGCCGCAACCGCGTGCTGCAAGGTCTGCGTCAGGGCCATCTGCGCGTGCTGGTCGCCACCGACGTGGCCGCTCGCGGCATTGACGTGCCCACGATCACCCACGTGATCAACTACGGCATGCCCATGAAGCCAGAAGATTACGTCCATCGCATCGGCCGCACCGGTCGTGCAGGTCGCTCCGGCCTGGCCGTGACGCTGGCCGAGCGCCGCGACATCCCCATGGTGCGCCGCATCGAGCGTTTCACCACGCAACGCATCCCTGAATCCGTCATCGAAGGCCTCGAGCCCAAGATGAAGATGGGTTCGGAGCGTCCTTCGGGTGGTGGCCGTGGCGGCAAGCCCATGCCTGGCCAGCGTGGCCGCAGCGATGACCGCTTTGGCGGTGGTGGTCGCGGTGGCTATGCGGGTGACCGTGGCGGCTTCGGCGGCGGCGATCGCGGTGGCTTCGGTGGCGGAGACCGTGGCGGCTTTGGTGGTGGTGACCGTGGCGGCCAACGCAGCTTCGGTGGCGACCGCCCTGCCT
>JBEANX010000447.1:0-7420 GCA_041165245.1 Pseudomonadota bacterium | reverse complement strand
CGGCTCGGTAATGAGATCCTGTAGTTGGCGAACGGCTCCTTCGCATCTTTGGTCCACACATCGAAGCGCTCGTGAGTTGCGTAGTCTTGAAGGCGGGATTGAAGTCGCCATGCCGCCCAATGGCCAGCTTCGTGCAAGCTCTTCGCGTGAATTGGAACGTCTTGGATGGTGAGTGGGTCGAACTTTCCGAGCTCGCTGAGCACCGGCGCAGAGATCGCCAAATCACGCAGGAGGGATTCGCGTTCGCGGTCATTGGTGTCCTGGAATCCAACGAGAAGAACGCCACGCGTGTTGTCCCAGTCAGGCCATAAACCCTCCGCCTTGAGAAGTTGCCGCCACACGTCATCGCTGGCGACGTCTGGTGCGTCAAGGACAGTGTTCACTGGAGAGCCCCCGAGTGTGCCTACTAGCCTCATCTTGCGGTCACCGACATCCCAGACAACTTTGAGTTCGCCATTTGGATCGGCCTCCTCGGCCTTCTCAGCCAAGTTGTCGACACGCAGAAACCCTCCACCGCCTCCTGAAGGCTTTGCAATACGCCCCATGGCCCTGCGCAGGGTGAGAGGCACGTTCACGAACTCACGCACGTCGCTGTGATTGTTCTTTCTTTGCTGGACGTCGTCCCATGCCGTCGGCTCATTCCATGGCTCCACGCGCAGAATGGGATAGTCAAGCAGGGAGTCGTCACTTGCCCAAATCGTCCAACTGCCTCGCTCTGGTACGAAGATTTGATCTGAGTTGAGTGCTGCAAGACCAGCTTCCGTCAGGGTGAACCAACGGTCGTTCTGCGTGAGCAACCCGTAGGTCTCGGCGATGCGGAGCATCCTCTCAGCAACGACACGGCGAGAACGCTGCTCAAAGAACAGATGCTCGGCGACATCGTCAGCACAGGTCGGGCTCCTCTCGTGGGCTCGAAGAAGCACCGGCATCAGTTCGGGGCGCTTTCTTGCCTTGGCCACTGTGCCGAGCACATTCCAACACTGGACAGAGACGCTGCGTTGCAGGACGATCTTCTTCATTGAACACCTCCCGTGACGGCGCGGTCCCACGGCTCGTTTGCAGCGAGCACACCGAGCGCGCTGCCCCGTGCGGCTTGCATGGCAGTGCGATCGCCGACGATGACGCGCTGGTAGCGAGCACGCGTGAGTGCCACATTGAGCCGATTCGGGCTCTCTAGGAAGCTAGTCGGCCGTGGGCTTGCAAACGTGATGATGACGAGATCGGCCTCGTGGCCCTGAAAACGATCAACCGTACAGAGTTCGATGGACAGGTGCGGTCGCTGCCGGGGGCCGCGAATGAATTGATTCATCGTGTTTTGCTGCTTGGTCCAATTGCGAAGGTGGTTACGCAGTTCGCGCTCTTGGCCCCGATAAAACGTGAGCACCGCAGCCTCCCATGGACGGCCGTCGTTTCTTTGGTTTTTCGACGCCCATTCGTCGAATGCGCGTAACTCGTCCATCACGACCTTCGCCTCATTGGGGTTCGCGTTGACGCGACCGTTGAAGCCACCACGGACGTCAAACCAGACTGCGCGGCGTGCGTGTCGAGGGTAGGCCCACGCGCGTTCTGTTGTCATGCGCTCTGGCGTGAAGAGTGCCTGTCCGTCATAGATGTGTGTGTGAGAAAAGCTCGCAATGTCGGGGTGCATCCGGTGCTGTGTGCTCAGTAGAACGTGGCGCTGAGCAAGTGCGGATTCAGGCAGCCCGTCGGAGAGTGCGGAGCCCTTGTATGCACTGGCATCTCGCTCGAAACCGTATCGCAAGGACTCGAGAATGGATGGAAGCGCAACGCGACGAACGCGGTCGATCTCACTCCACACCTTGTCAGTGTCGATGCCAGTCGCACTCACGGGCAGGAGATCGTCGACTTGCTGCCGCAGCCGCTCGCTGGTGGAGCGCCAGCGACGACCTTCGACCATGATGGAGCCCTGCTTGGCGAAGCGCTGGTCGTAGAGACGGGCAAGGCGCCATGCGATCTCCTCGGACCACTCGGGTTGTTCCTCACGGTCCCGTTTCGCCAGATTCAGCCACGCCGCGCCGCGCCGTCGCAGGTGGTCGAGCTCTCCAAGAGGCGCGCGCACGGTCGCAACGTCGAGTGGAAGATCCCCTTCGCAGCGCCTCATGCTGTCGAGATCACCGATCACCACCGACGCTAACGAAACACAGTTACCACCCGCTTCAGCGATCGGGACTTCATGTGCGCTAGCTTGTGCAAGGTACGCTTGTCGTGCTTCTGGCGTGTCCGTGACGATCGCAGCCACACGCCGCCTTCTGCTGTCTGCGGTTCCGGCTGTGTAGACGTCGATGCAAGCGTTTCGTAGGTGCGTACTCGGGAGGCACGACTCGATGTTCACAGCGATCGCCTCGTCGTCAACATAAGGCGATAACTGCTTTGGATCGCCGACGATCACCCATCTCTTTGCGTACAGGGCCGGGACAAGGAACTCTTGAAATGTGGTCTTTGAAGCTTCGTCAACGATGAGCATATCGAAGGTCGCGGCATCGCCGCCACCTTTGATGTCTGGGTGCTGGAGGATGCCCATGGTCGTACCGCAGACCAGGTTCGCCGCATCGAGCACCATGCGCTCGATCACGGTTGTTTCGTGGCGAAGCGCCTCGAGCAGTGCCCCCTGTGAGCCACTCAGTGTTTTCAGGCTTGCGAGTTTGTGAAGCAGCCGATCGCGCTCGGACTTCACAAAGTTTTCCATTTGCCAGGGACGCGCCTTTTCAGAGACATTGCGTTGCTCGCCAATGCGGATCGGGATCACAAGGTCGCGGTCAGGGTTGCGGTCGTCTATGAGCCGCTCAAGCACGTTGTCGACAGCGACATTGGTCGATGCGCAGAGCAGCACGCGCTTTCCTTGGCGCGCGAGTTGGAGAATGAGCTCGCAGATCGCTGTTGTCTTCCCCGAGCCCGGCGGTCCCTCAAGGAACACAAAGTCCGGTGTGGCAAGCGCGAGGCAGACAAATGATCTTTGTTCGGTGGTTCCCGGGCGCGAGTCGTCCTTCAGAACCATCCAGTCGTCGACCGTGGCAGACGTGAAATCGGGCCACCGTGCGTGTTCGGTCGACTCCATCAGCCGAAGCAGCGGAAGGTGTGTTGGCGATGGCTTGTTCTGGAGGAACTGAAGCGCATCAATTTGGCGTCTCAGTGTGAGTGTGTTGGGTCGGAGGAGCAGGAACTCCGCGTCTCTCGGCAAGCGTTCGAGCAATAGCTGCAAGGTCTCAGGGTCGCGGTCGAGGACAACGATCTTCCGCTCTGACGCGAACTTCCGCTGGGTTGACCGACGCAGCCCATGCTTTTCGCTGGCATCGAATGTTGAAGCTTCGAAAACCTCTCGGACGTTCTCGTCCATGAAGGCGCGAAATGTCGATTCAGGCTCGTTGGGGCTGTCAGGTGGCTCTTCGACCTGTACCCAGACTCCGCGACTTGCTCGGGGGTCTCCCTCAGGTGCAACGCCTGGCTTAAATGCGAGCCGCTGCACAGCAGCGTCGCTCTCCATATGCTTCTTGGTCTGGTCGAGGAACCTGAAAAAGGTACCTAGACCGTGAAATGCCTTGCTCAGCAGGATTTCGGGCCGGCGTACGCCGAGGTTCTGGTAGTGAAGTAGGGCCATAGGACGTGCTTACGGTTGCGCATTAGATTTTGTCTGTGCAACCAACAAGGCGATATGCGTGCCAGCTTGAGTGTTGGAAAAAAGCCAATATGAATCAAACACTTGCTGTGCTGTTGTATTTGATTTTGAGGGTCAATCCACCCGCATGCGGGTCAATTATCCTTCTCGATTCCGTGCCGGTGACACGACCGACCGCAAAGCAAGCCAAGGTGGCTGTCGCCATGTCTGCGTTTTGCCGCGCGCCGTATGGACAATGCAGGCATGTTCGCTTTTTCCTGCCTGCCTGTTGGCGCTGACGCCGGAATGAGCCACCGTGCCGACAATCTTGTGAGCCAAACCATTCGCTCGCAAGCCCAGCAAGCATGAGGACTTCGAGGAACGCTGGCCGGCTCACTTGAAAGTCGGCACGACGCTTGAAAGTGGCTCATTCCGGTGTCGGCGCCAACACCCGCCTGCAGGCTCATCACTGGCCGCTACTGTCAAGCTAACTCGGCATTACTGTTGCCGAATGGCCGACCTGCAGGAGTGCTACCTTGGCCCACCATTGGCCCAGCAGACTCCGCCCAAAGTAAAAAAATGCCCACATGCAATCGCAACACTCGCATGTGGGCCAATGAGCCTGAATGGCTCTCGCAACAACTGAAAGGTCCCGTCTTTCCGGGTGTCACGCCTGGCCGGCGTTGGGCATTCGGTGATGTGTGATCAGAGTGCCAGCACGCGCTTGATCAGCTGAGCTTTTGCTTCGTCAAGTTTGCCGGGACTGGTCTTGGCAGACAGATCACCCTTTGCCTTGCGGCCGAGGAAATAGGCAATGCGTTCGGCGTTGGCGCCCGATGGGTGTGGCAAGCCGTCCAGGATTCGGGTACGGTCCATCGCGCCTTGGTCGGCCAGCCAATGCAGTCCTTCACAGACCTTGTCTCCCAGCGGCAAGAAGACCGCCTTGGGCAGTGCTCGGGCGTCTTGCGCGAAGCCTTCCAACAACTGTTGTCGGAGCAGCGGATTTGCCGTCATGCGAGGCGTGCCGTTGTAGTTCTCGCCGTTGATGAACACGGGGTTGCGCAGCACCGAGGTGGTCTGCACCAGATGTGATGCAGAGCCGAACAACGCTTCACAGCTGCTCAGTCCCAGCCAACGGTTCAGGCCGATGGTGTCCATCAAGGCGATCAAATTGGGGCGCATCGCACCGCTGAACGCACCTGTTTGCTTTGCAGCCTTCAGTGCTGCATCAGCAAATGCACCAGCCTGGAGTTGTCGCCGGCATTCGCGCAGAGCATTGACCATCTGGGTGCGGCCGGGGGTGATGCCCACCAGCACCACGCGTGCTTGCGAATTGATGAATTCAAAGGGGGCGTATTGCACTTCGATGTTGCCGTCGCGTGCAATGGTGAAGCGACGGCTCAGTGCTGCGGCATCGTTGAGTTCAGCGTCGGCGAGGGTGCGAATGGCGTCGGTGTATTGGTTAAGCATGCTCAAGTTGTGTAGCGTATGAGAGGACGGGTGCATTCAGACGGGCTCGCTGGCGTACCAAGCAAGCAATCGCTTCAAAACCTTTTCATCGGCTACGCAGAGTCGCAGCACGTCGTTGTTCATCGGGTTCAGTGTTTCGCAGGAGGCCGCAGCAGAGGACAGGCCTTGGTCTCCTGTGCGACCGCGGAGGCCCTGCGGGTAGTGCTTCGATACCTTCACGCCGGGGAATACGGCTTCCAGGCTGGCATGGGGAAACTGTTCCATGCGGCAGTTGGTGCCGGCCACGTATACGGTCAAGCCTGCTGCAGGCGAGGGACAAACCTCGTTGGATGTGTCTCGGCTGGCAATGGCGATGTGTCGGTCTTGTGCGCCGTTCAAAACATATCGGAACGAATACTTGCGCGGTTGGCCGTCTCGCTTGAGGATGGGGCGCGACTGAGCGAGTTCAGCGACGATGTCGCTAGCTTGGGCAGGGGTGATGCAGGCCATTTGAAAATTTCAGGGTGAGTTCAGCCAGGCCGGTCATGTGACCGACCAAGTACTTGGTCAAGTGTGGAAGCCGTCTTGCTGGTCAGGCAGCGGGCTGTGCGCGTTGCTTCAGGCTTGTCTCGACGGCGTTGAGTTGCTCGTGGAGAGCGCTTTCTTTAACTCGAAGGAGAAACAGTTCGACGGGGAGCTCCAGCGTCGTCGCAAGCTCACGCAGTAGAGGCTCACAAGCTTCTGCGCCATCGTTGACGCACCAGGTCGGGTTGAATCCATGTTTGGCGAAGAGCATGCCGACCTCTCGATCCAAGTCGGGTTTGGCGTGTTTGATGCCCAGCCATGAGCATTGTTCGTACAGAGCGTTAGAGAGCAGGATCAAGTTGTCAAAGCTCATCGATGACAGATCAAGGCGTAATTCTTCGGTTTCCCTGGTCACAACAAGGTACTTGCTGCGAGCCTGGAGCCAGGCCTTGGCCTGTTCGCGTGAGACGATGGTCCGCCCCTTGGAGTTCTTTTGCGTGATCAACTGGCTAGGGCCTTTGCGGCTTGCTGCGGTACGAACGCTCATTTCTTCGAGACCGGACAACAAAGCCATTTGATGAATCGTGAGGCCGTCGAACTCTGTCGCGTCTTGGTCTTTTGATCCGAGCATCGCGAAGTGAGAGAACCCCATCTCGGCCCCCTCGAGGACGAGGCGTGCATTGGCCAATTCGCTGACCAACAGGCAGCGCTGTGCATGGCTGCGCAAGTCCGCTCCGTAGGATTCCCACTCCTCAACAAACTGTGAGGATGCCCAATCCATCAGGAGAGCAGCAACCCAGGTGTGCTGGGTTTCGTACTCCAGCGGCTCTTTGCCCGCAGCGATCACGCCGTTGACGCCGTATTGGTACTGCTGCTCCATGCAGGACACAAAACTACTGGACTGGATGTCTGCGAAAGTCACTCCGACCTCACTGAATTTGAGGTTGGTGTCCCAGACGGCTCTGGGGTCGAGATTGGGGTGATGGGCCAATGGCCAGTGCTTGTCTGACGTCAGCAAGTTGCTTTGGCGCAAATGGTGGACGTAGAGGGCGAGCATGCTGTTGCGGAGTTCATCCAGCGAGCACGGTGCGAAGGTAGAGCGTTCTTGAAGCATGTTTTATTGTCGATATCGATTGCACTGCATTCAGTGTAGCGCCTTGCTGAGTTGTTGTGTGGTCGATATCGACAATGTTGCTTGTGCGCTACCAAATCTTCTCTGTGGTGAGGAGCAGCGGCGTTGTCGCGCTAACTGTGTCGCGGCGTAGGCCATTCGCATAAACTATGTGCTCGTCGGTTCGCGCCTGTGTCGTGACATCGCCTAACTCATTGATTCACAATGAATCCATCCGCGGCAACTATGGCGCCTTACGGATGACGTAGGGCGCCGCCGGTTGCTCCCGCGGCCGCTGATCTGCCGCTTCCCGTTTGAGCCGTGGGCTACGATGAAGCCTTTCACCCTCGGAGTGAGCCATGGCTGAACAGATCCCAGGCAACCGCGAGATCACCGTCGGCAGCAACGACGCCTTGAACGTGGGCGGCGACCGCACGCTGCGCATTGGGCGCAACAGCAGCAGCACTGTGCAGGCCAACCAGACCGTCACCGTCCAGAAGGATCTGACCGTCTCTGTCGGCAAACACATGGTTGTGAAGGCCCACGATTCGCTTCAACTGGTGTGCGGCGACGCCAGCATCGTGATGAAGAAAGACGGCACGATCATCATCAAGGGCAAGGACATCACCATTCAAGGCAGCGGCAAGGTCAACGTCAAGGCCAGCGGCGACGTGGTGATCAAGGGCAGCAAGGTTTCGCAGAACTGAAGCCGGTTTGCCCTG
>JBEANX010000446.1:0-3785 GCA_041165245.1 Pseudomonadota bacterium | reverse complement strand
CACCTGCTCGGCCAGGTTCTTCGCATGGTCACCCACACGCTCGATGGCCTTGGCCACAAAGACCAGGTCGATCGACGCAGAAATGGTGCGCGGGTCTTCCATCATGTAGGTGATGAGCTTGCGCATCAGGCCATCGAACTCGGCATCGATCTCGTTGTCGTTCTTGATGACATCGAGCGCAACACTCATGTCCAAGCGAGCAAAGGCATCGAGCGCTTTGCGCAGTGAGGCCGTGGCCAGCGAGGCCTCGAAGGACACGTCACCCACAGGCAAGCGCAGACGGCTGCTCACGCCTGTGTTGATCAGGCGCTGCACGGTGCGTGCAATGCGAGCGGCTTCGTCGCCCACGCGCTCAAGGTTGGCGATGGTCTTGGAGATGGCGATCAGCAAGCGCAAGTCGCGGGCGGTCGGCTGACGGCGAGCAATGATGGTCGACAGGTCAGCGTCGATCTCCATCTCCATCGCATTGACGCGCTCTTCTTGTGCTAACACCTGGCTGGCGACGTCACCACCGAAATGCGTCAGGGCGTAGATGGCCTGAGCCACCTGGGATTCAACCAGGCCGCCCATTTCCAACACGCGGGTGGAGATGCCGCTCAGCTCGTTGTCGAACTGGCTGGACAAGTGTTTTTCAGACATGTGATGCTCCCTTGATCAGCCGAAACGGCCCGTGATGTAGTCTTCAGTTTCTTTCCTCTTGGGCTTCATGAAGAGATCATTCGTCGGGCCGAATTCAATCAAATCACCCAGGTACATGTAGGCCGTGTAGTCGGAGCAACGGGCGGCCTGCTGCATGTTGTGCGTCACGATCAAGACGGTGTAGTCGTCTTTGAGTTCGTGGATCAACTCTTCGATCTTGCCGGTCGAGATGGGGTCAAGCGCCGAGCAGGGCTCGTCCAGCAGCAACACCTCAGGCTTGATCGCAATGCCGCGAGCAATGCACAAGCGCTGTTGCTGGCCACCCGAGAGGCCCGAGCCGCTCTGGTTGAGCTTGTCCTTGACTTCGTTCCACAGGGCCGATTTCTTCAAGGCCCATTCCACACGCTCGTCCATCTCGGTGCGCGAGAGGGTTTCGAACAGACGCACGCCAAAGGCGATGTTGTCATAGATGGACATGGGGAAAGGCGTGGGCTTTTGGAAGACCATGCCGACCTTGGCGCGGATCAAGGAGACGTCTTCCTTGCTGGTCAGGATGTCCTGGCCGTCCAGCAAGATCTGGCCTTCAGCGCGCTGCTCTGGGTAGAGCTCGAACATGCGGTTGAAAGTGCGCAGCAGGGTCGATTTGCCGCAGCCAGAAGGGCCGATGAACGCTGTGACCTTGTTCTCGGGCAGGTCCAGGTTGATGTTCTTCAACGCGTGGAACTTGCCGTAGTAGAAGTTCAGGTTCTTGACCGCCAGCTTGGCTTTGGCGGGAGTTTGGTTTTGCACCTTGGCATCCATGATGGTGTCTCGCAAAAATGTTCAGTGATGACTCAACGCTGACGGAACAGGGTCCGAGCGAGGATGTTCAGGCCCAACACACCCACGGTGATCAGGAAGACGCCGGCCCAGGCCAGCTTCTGCCAGTTCTCGTAAGGGCTCATGGCAAATTTGAAGATGGTCACCGGCAGGCTGGCCATCGGCTGTGACAAATCAGACGTGAAGAACTGGTTGGACAGCGCTGTGAACAGCAGGGGGGCTGTTTCACCAGAGATGCGGGCCACAGCCAGCAGCACACCGGTCATGACGCCTGCGATGCAGGATTTCAGCGTGATGGTGCCAATCACCTTCCACTTGGGCGTGCCCAGGGCATAGGCCGCTTCACGCAGGGCGTTGGGCACCAGCGAAAGCATGTTCTCCGTGGTGCGGATGACCACCGGAATCACAATCAAAGCCAGCGCCAGCACACCTGCAAAACCCGAGAAGGTCTTCATCCGAGCGACCACAGTCGAGTAGATGAAGAGACCGATCACGATGGACGGGGCCGACAGCAAGATGTCGTTGATGAAGCGGGTGACCGAGCCCAGCCAAGTGCGCTGGCCGTATTCCGCCAGGTAGATGCCTGCCATCACGCCAATGGGCGTTCCGATCAGTGTGGCCAAGCCGACCATCATGAGCGAGCCCACGATGGCATTGGCCAGACCACCAGCATCTTCAGGCGGAGGTGTCATCTGCGTGAAGGTGGCCATGGTCAGGCCATCAATGCCCAGGCGCACCGTTTCCATCAGGATCCAGATCAGCCAGAACAGGCCAAAAGCCATGGCAGCCAGAGACAGGGTCAGTGCCAGCGCATTGACGCGTTTGCGTGCGGCGTGATGCTTCAGGCGTGAGGCCTGCAGCGCAGCGGAAGTCGTACTCACGAGCGAGCTCCTTCAGATTTCTTGAGGCGGGCCAGCAAAACTTTGGAGAAGGCCAGCACCACGAAAGTGATGAAGAACAGCACCAGCCCCAGATAGATCAGCGAGGCTTGATGCAAGCCTTCACCTGCTTCGGCAAATTCATTGGCCAGGGCTGAGGTGATGCTGTTGGCAGCCTCGAACACCGACAGAGAATTCAACTGGTTCATGTTGCCGATGACAAAGGTCACGGCCATGGTTTCGCCCAGCGCACGACCCAAGCCCAGCATGATGCCGCCCACCACACCGGTCTTGGTGTAAGGCAGCACCACCTTGGAAACCACTTCCCAAGTGGTGGAGCCCAGGCCATAAGCCGACTCCTTCAGCATGGGGGGCGTCACTTCGAACACGTCACGCATGACGGACGCGATGAAAGGAATGATCATGATGGCCAGGATGATGCCGGCCGACAAGATACCGATGCCCACGGGCGGGCCCGAGAAAAAAGCACCGACGTAAGGGATGTTGGAGGTCAAGGTCTGCAAGGGCGTCTGGACATACTCGGCCAAGATCGGACCGAACACCAGCAAGCCCCACATGCCATACACGATGGATGGGACAGCAGCCAGCAACTCAACAGCAATGCCCAGTGGGCGCTTGAGCCAAGAAGGCGACAACTCGGTCAAAAACACCGCAATGCCAAAGCTCACCGGCACCGCGATCAGCAGCGCGATGAACGAGGTCATCAAGGTGCCATAGATCATGACCAAGCCACCGTAGGAATCGGCGACCGGATCCCATTCAGTGCGGGTCAGAAAGCTCAGACCATATTTGTCGATGGCAGGCCACGCACCCACGATCAGCGAGAGGATGATGCCAACCAGCAGGCTCAAGGTCAGGAAAGCTGCGCCGCGGGCCAGCAGGGCAAACACCGCGTCGGCCCAGGGGGCGGAAATGCGGCGGGTGGGGGGGGTGCTCATCGGGGAAGATTTGCGGTTGATGTCGGATCGACCGATCAGGTCATCCCTGTCGTTCGGCAAGATGGCAGTCATTCAAATCCTCCGTCCGCGTCAAAGTGGGGCATGAGACAGCTGACAAACTACAAAAACAAGCCGGGCGTCTGCACAACAGGACACCCGGCATTCACAGGCTCAGGCGCCGATCACTTGAAGGCAACAGCCTTGCCATCGGCACCCATCACCGAGCCCCACTGCTTGCGGACCAGGTCCTTCACAGCGGCAGGCAGCGGCACGTATTCCAGATCGCCAGCGGTCTTGTCGCCGTTGACATAGGCCCACTCGAAGAACTTCAGAGCGGTCGAACCTTGAACAGGCTTGTCCTGGGCCTTGTGCATCAGGATGAAGGTGGCGCCAGTCAAAGGCCATGCGTCCTTGCCAGCTTGGTTGGTCAGCACCTGGTAGAAAGACTTGTTCCACTCGGCGCTGGCTGCGGCAGCCTTGAAAGTCAGGT
>JBEANX010000445.1:0-5120 GCA_041165245.1 Pseudomonadota bacterium | reverse complement strand
AGGTCGATGGCCGTGTGTCGGTCTTGCGAGATGCGACGGTCACGCGGCGGGTGGGTGAGCCAGTGGCGCAAGGCGCGGCTGCCCATGCCGGTGCGGCAGGTGTCCAGCAAGGAGAGCAGCGTGGGCGAGTCTTCGCCGCGCAAGGTCTGGGTGAGCTCGAGGTTGCGCAAGGTGGCGGGCGGGATCTCCAGCAGGTCACTGCTGCGCGGCACGGTGAGTGAGCTCACATGCGCCAACGCCCTGCCCTGCGTGTGTTCGGCGTAGCTCAGCAGCGCTGAGGCCGCCGCGTGGCCCAGGGCCATGTCCTGCGCGCCATAGGCCTGCAAGTTGGCCACCTTGAGCTGCTCGCACAGTTTGCGCAAACCCAAGCCGCCATCGAACTGCCAGGTGGGGCGCGGTGTGAAGGCCGTGCCACGGGGCTGGGCCAGCCAGGGGCCCAATGCTGGAGGCACGCGCTCGCGGTCGTAGATGACTTCGGCCGGCTGCAAGCGAGCCAGCCAGCCGGCCAGGTCGCGCTGCGTGCATTCGGTCATGCCGAGGGTGCCACTGGCCATGCCAAGCCAGGCCAGGGCGCAAGGCGTCTGGTCAGTGGCTTTGGCCACGCCACCGCGAACGTTCTGGCTGACCACGGCCACCAGCAAGGCATCAGCGCGCTCGTTGAGCAACTCTGCGTCGGTGAGCGTACCGGGGGTGACCACGCGCACGACTTTGCGATCGACTGGGCCCTTGCTGGCACCCACCTCGCCCACCTGCTCGCAGATGGCGACTGATTCGCCCAACTTGATCAGCTTGGACAAGTAAGTGTCGACCGCATGAAAAGGCACGCCCGCCATGGTGACGGGCTCACCCGCCGACTGGCCACGCACGGTGAGCGTGATGTCGATCAGGCGGTTGGCCTTGCGAGCGTCTTCAAAGAAGAGCTCGTAGAAATCGCCCATGCGGTAGAAGACCAGGGTGTCCGGGTACTCCGCTTTGATGCGCAGGTACTGCTGCATCATGGGCGTGTGGGCGCTGTAATCGGTCAAGGCGAAACCTGAGAAGGCCAAAACCCACCATTTTAGACGGGCACTGAGCCCGCACTCACAGCACTCACACTAGGCCCGCCGTTCAGCGCATCAGAAAGGCGCGTCGTTGCCCGAAGGGCGGCGACCACGTGGTGCGGGCTCATTGCGTGCACGCTCTGCATCTTCTTCGGCCTTGGCGGCTGCGGTGATGCGACGGCGCACCACCGGCTTGGGCTCTTCGGCAGCGGGCGCTTCATCGCCATTGAGCTTGGCGGTGTGGGCTGCGTCTTCAGCCGCTTGCAGAGCGGCGATGGTGGCGTCGTCTTCGGCGTCTTGCTCGGGGTCAACGCCTTCGGCGCGCTCACCGGTTTGCTCAGGCGCATCGGTGATGACACGGCTGTAAGGGGCCAGCGTCTTGACCAGTTGGCCATAGATGCGAGGGTTGCCCGCCACGATTTCGCGCTGATACAAAAAGTCAGACTCACCCGTGAAGTTGCCCACCAGGCCACCGGCTTCGGTGATCATCAACGAGCCTGCGGCGATGTCCCATGGGCTCAGGCCGGTCTCGAAAAAGCCGTCGTAAGAACCTGCGGCCACGTAGCAGAGGTCAAGCGAAGCAGCGCCTGGGCGACGCAGGCCGGCGCATTGCACCATGACCTCTTCGAACATCTTCATGTAGCGCTGGAAGTTGTCACCCTTGCGGAAGGGGAAGCCCGTGCCAATCAGGCAGTCGAGCATGCGTGTGCGCTTGGAGACACGCAGGCGGCGGTCGTTCAGGTAGGCGCCCTTGCCACGCGATGCGTAGAACAAGTCGTTGCGGCTGGGGTCATAGACCACGGCTTGCTGAACCTGACCGCGCCATGCCAATGCGATGGACACAGCGTAGACCGGGAAGCCATGGATGAAGTTGGTGGTGCCGTCCAGGGGATCGATGATCCAGACGAACTCGCTGTGCTTGTTGCCCCTGCTCTGGCCCGATTCTTCGGCCAAGATGCCATGCGACGGGTAGGCCGCCAGGATGGTGTCGATGATGACTTCTTCAGCGGCTTGGTCCACCTCGGTCACGAAGTCGTTGTGCGACTTGGCGACAACGGTCAGACGTTCGACATCGAGCGACGCCCGGTTGATGATCGCCCCAGCTGCGCGTGCAGCTTTGATGGCGATGTTGAGCATGGGGTGCAATGTTTGAGACATGGTCTGACCAATGAGTGTGGAGGGTTGCCGGCCATGGGTTCAAAGCACGGACCACCTGTACAGCGTCTGCACGACCACAGGGTCGCGCACGCAAGGCGGTTGCGTCACACCAAAAAGCATGACACGTGGGTGCTTGAGGCCTGGCAGCCGTCAAGAAAGGGGCGCAGCGATGAGCAAAGAACGAGGGACAATGCTGGATTCTACTGAGTCCGCCAGATTTTTGCACCCCTTTTCCGATGGTTTTTGCCGCGGGATGCGTGAATTTCGGTGTGTGTTTTCAAAGGCTTGCGCGTGAGTTCTGAAGTTCGACCCGACCCAACCCGCTTCATCCTGATCGGCACCAGCCACCCAGGCAATGTGGGCGCCACCGCACGTGCCATGAAGGTCATGGGCTTTTCAGAGTTGGTGCTGGTGCGCC
This sequence comes from Pseudomonadota bacterium, assembly GCA_041165245.1. Classification (GTDB taxonomy): domain Bacteria; phylum Pseudomonadota; class Gammaproteobacteria; order Burkholderiales; family Burkholderiaceae_C; genus Aquabacterium. The sequence goes on along the minus strand of JBEANX010000445.1, from coordinate 2,504 downwards.
CTCGCTTTGCCGATGTGCTGATTCAGGAAGAGACCGTGGCCATGGCCAGCGGCGCAGCCGACATCCTGGTGCGTGCCAAAGTGGTGGACACCCTGGCCGAGGCCCTGGAAGGCGTGACCCACGCCATCGGCACGGCCATGACGCCCCGCGACTTTGGCCCGCCCACCATCACGCCGCGCGAAGGGCTGGCCGCACTGGCCGCGCGCGTGCCCACCGAGTGCGTGGGCTTTGTGTTCGGCTGCGAACGCTTTGGCATGGCCAATGAAGACGTGTACCGCTGCCACTCGGTGATCAGCATCCCCACCAACCCAAACTATGGCTCGCTGAACCTTTCGCAAGCCGTGCAGGTGTTGAGTTACGAGTGGCGCCAGGCCTTGGGTGGCTTTCCAGTGTCGGAGCGCACGCCCGAGCCCGACCTGGCCGATGGCCGCGCCGTGCAAGGTGTGCTCGAGCATTGGGAGCAAGCCTTGGTCAGCCTTGGTTTTCTGGACCCTGCGGCGCCCAAAAAACTCATGCCGCGCTTGAACCAATTGTTCAACCGCGCACAGTTGCGACAAGAAGAAATCCACATCCTGCGGGGCGTGGCCAAAGCCATGCTGGACGCAAAGAAGTCGGGCGACCGCTAAACTGCCAGCCCATAGTCGAAAAGCGAACAAGCGCCCATGCTCTTTGCCCGCCTGAGAGAAGACATCGCCTGCATCCTGGAACGCGACCCCGCCGCTCGCACGGCCTGGGAGGTGCTGACCTGCTACCCCGGCTTGCACGCCCTGGCCATGCACCGCTGCGCGCACTGGTGCTGGACGCATGGCCTGAAGTGGCTGGGCCGATGGATCTCGCACTGGGCGCGTTTCCTCACCGGCATCGAGATCCACCCGGGCGCCACCATGGGCCGACGCGTGTTCATCGATCACGGCATGGGTGTGGTCATTGGCGAGACGGCCGAGGTGGGCGACGGCTGCACCATCTACCAGGGCGTGACGCTGGGCGGCACATCGCTGTCCAAAGGCGCCAAGCGCCACCCCACCCTGGGCAAAGGCGTGATCGTGGGCGCCAATGCGCAAGTGCTGGGCGGCTTCACGGTGGGCGATGGCGCCCGCGTGGGCTCCAACGCTGTGGTCACCAAGCCGGTGCCAGAAAACGCGACAGCCGTTGGCAACCCAGCCCGCATCATCGTGGCCAAGGCCCAGGTGATGGATGAACACCAGGCCAAGCGCGAAGAGGTGGCTGCACGCATGGGCTTTTCTGCTTATGGCGTGACCGAGGGCGACGACCCGCTCTCGCAAGCCCTCAAGGGCCTGATCGACCACGCCTCAGGCCACGAGCATCAGATCACCCTGCTGTGGCAAGCCGTGGAAAAACTCGCCTTGTGCGCTGAGAGCCAAGCGGGGCGCGACTGCATGCCGCAGGACGCCCAAAAGACCGAATGCTTTGACGCAGACGGCCTGAACCGCCTGGTCAAGTAAAGCCCAGGCTCACCTCACAGCCTGGACGCAGCCATGATCCGCTCGCAGCGTTGGCCCAGGTGGTTGGCAAAGGGGCCGAAGGTGGCAAACATCGGGTTGCGTGCGTTGCCGTCCTTGTAGCGCTTGTAGATCTGCTGGACGATGCCCATGAGGCGGAACAGGCCGTAGACCTCGTAGAAATCGAAGTTGGCCACGCTCCAGCCGGTCTTCTCACCGTAGTAAGCGATGACCTCTTTGCGCGTGAGCATGCCCGGCGCGTTGGTGGGCTGTCGGCGTGAGCCCAGCATGAAGGCATCGTCATCGGCCTGCACCCAGTAGGCCAGCGAGCTGCCCAGGTCCATCATGGGATCGCCAAGGGTGGCCATTTCCCAATCAAGCACGCCGATCACCTTCAGGGGGTCAACGGCATCCAGCACCACGTTGTCGAAGCGGAAGTCGTTGTGGATGAGGCGGATGGCCACTTCCTGCTTGGGCTGCTTCTCCAACAGCCAGCCCATGACTGACTCGAAGTCACCCACATCTTCGGTGCGTGCGGCCCGAAAGCGCTTGCTCCAGCCGTCCACCTGGCGGGCCACATAGCCTTCGCCCTTGCCCAGGTGATCAAGGCCCGCGGCTTGCGGATCCAGCTGGTGCAACTCGATCAGTTTGTCCAGCACTCTCAAGCACAGCTGGCGGGTCTTGCCCGCATCCAGCCCCATCTCGGGCGAGAACTCCTGGCGCGGGATGATGCCCACCAGGCGCTGCATCACGTAGAAAGGCGCGCCGATCACGTCCATGTCTTCGCAGATGGCGTAGATCTCGGGCACGGCGGGGTAGACCGGGCGCAGCAGCTTCATGATCTGCGCCTCGCGCACCACGTCGTGGGCTGATTTGGCGATGTGGCCAAAAGGCGGGCGGCGCAGGATCAGGTCGATGTTCTCGTAGCTGATCTGGTAGGTCAGGTTCGAGGCGCCACCTGGGAATTGCGTCAAGGTGGGCTCGCCCAGCAGGCTCAAGCCCTGGGCCTTCAGGTAGGCCCCCACCTTGGACAAGTCAACCTCT
>JBEANX010000444.1:0-5495 GCA_041165245.1 Pseudomonadota bacterium | reverse complement strand
CATTGCAAAACGGTGAAAAGCCGGTATATAATTTAAGGCTTGTCGGGTCGTTAGCTCAGTTGGTAGAGCAGCGGACTTTTAATCCGTTGGTCGCAGGTTCGAGTCCCGCACGACCCACCAGGCAATCTTTGAGATTTCGAGAGTTTGGTGCCGGGTTTGACAAAAAATGCGATGAGTGTTGAAAAACACGATTTTCATGTCGAAAACGATGCTATAGTTCGAGTCTTCGCTGATTGACCAAAATCAGCAAAACTTACAAAGCTTGGTGTTCAACATCAGGCAAAGTAAAGGGCTCCTAGCTCAGTTGGTAGAGCAGCGGACTCTTAATCCGTTGGTCGACAGTTCGAATCTGTCGGGGCCCACCAACATTTCGCTTTGTGCGTCAAGCACTTAGCTTTGAAAGCCACCCTTGCGGTGGCTTTTCTTTTTGGCCACGGTGTTGCTTGTAGGCAATCTGTAGGCAACTTGCCTCAACGCTCAAACCATTCTTAATGGCTGTGTGAACTCGTTCGGGCCATCCGCGCTGGTTCGTTCGGCAAGGGCTCAGCCTTCCACCCAGCTCTCGCCCAAAGTCTCGGCCTGCTGCAAGACCAGTTCGACCGCGGCATCGGCCAGGTCAGGCGGGTACTTGTACTTGCGCAGGATGCGACGAACCATCAAACGCAGGCTGGCGCGCACACTCTCGCGCTGCGACCAATCGACCGTGATGTTCTTGCGCAGGTTCTCGGTGAGCTCGTGGGCAATCTTCTTGAGCGTCTCGTCCGTCAGCTCTTTCACGGCTGATTCGTTGTTGGCCAGGGCGTCGTAGAACTTCACTTCGTCGTCGCTCAGGCCCAGTTGCTCGCCGCGGCTGGCGGCCGCCTTGAACTTTTTGGCCATCTCGACCAGCTCTTCCATCACCTGAGCCGTCTCGATGCTGCGGTTCTGGTATCGGGTAATGACGCCGCTGAGCAGTTCAGAGAACTTGCGCTGCTGCACCACGTTGCTGGCGAACTTGCTCTTGATCTCGCCCTCCAGCAAGCGCTCCAGCAACTCGACGGCCAGGTTGCGCTCAGGCAGGTTCTTCACCTGCGCCAGGAACTCTTCGTCCAACAGGCCGATGTTGGGCTTTTCCAGGCCCACGGCGTCGAAGATGTCCACCACCGAATCGCTCACCACGGCCTGGTTGATGATTTGCCGGATGGCCAGCTCGCGGACCTCGTCGGTCTTTTTCTGTGCGCTCACATCGCGCTTGGTCAGGATGACCTTGACCGCCTGCATGAACGCAACTTCATCACGCAAGGCCTTGGCCTCGTCCAGGGTGCAGCACAGGCTGAAGGCCTTGCTCATGGCCAGAGCCGCATCGGCAAACCGGCGCTTGCCATCGCGTTTGCCATCTTTGCCCTCAGGCTTGAGGCCCAGCACATGGTCAGCCGCACCGGCCAAGGTTTTGTGCCCGCCCGTTTTGAAGGCGGCGTACTCAAAACCGTGCAACATGGCCCGCAACACGTCGAGTTTTTCCAGCAGCACAGAGAAGGCTTCGTGCGCGTCCACGGTCGGCTTGCCGCGCCCCTTGCTGGCGGTGTACTCCTTCATCGCGGCCTTGAGCTCGTTGCCAATGCCGATGTAGTCGACCACCAGGCCGCCTTGCTTGTCCTTGAACACTCGGTTCACTCGGGCGATGGCCTGCATGAGGTTGTGGCCCTTCATGGGCTTGTCCACGTACATGGTGTGCACGCAAGGGGCATCAAAGCCCGTGAGCCACATGTCGCGCACGATGACCAGGCGCAGCGGGTCGGTCGGGTCCTTGAAGCGCTTTTCAAGCCTCTTCTTGACCTGGCCGCTGTAGATGTGAGGGCGCAGCAAGGCCTTGTCACTGGCACTGCCCGTCATGATGATCTTGACGGCGCCCTTCTCGGGGTCGGCATCGTGCCACTCAGGGCGCAGCTTGATGACCTCGTTGTAGAGGTGCACGCAGATGTCACGGCTCATGGTCACCACCATGGCCTTGCCGTCTTGCGCCTTGTTGCGCTCTTCGAAGTGGGCCACCAAGTCGGCGGCCACACTGGCCACGCGGGGTTCGGCGCCCACCACCTTTTCAAGGGCAGCCCAGCGTGATTTGAGTTGGGCCTGGGTGGTTTCTTCTTCGTCTTCGGCCAACTCGTCCACCTCGTCGTCGATGTGGGGCAGCTCTTCTTCCTTCAGCTTGAGCTTGGCCAGGCGGCTCTCGTAGTAGATGGCCACGGTGGCGCCATCTTCCTTGGCCTGCTGCATGTCGTAGACATGGATGTAGTCACCGAACACGGCGCGTGTGTCGCGGTCGGCCGCGCTGACCGGTGTTCCGGTGAAGGCCACAAAAGTGGCGTGGGGCAAAGCGTCGCGCAGGTGTTGGGCGTAGCCCACCTGGTAGGTGGTGCGGTACTCGGGCGGCGCGAAGTCGGCGGTGCCGGCGGCCAGCAGGTGCTCGCCGTCGGTGGTTTGCAGGGCATGGGCCAGGCTTTGGCCGCCTTCGGGCTTGACCTTGCGTGTCTTGAGCTTGGCCTCGAAGCCGTATTGCGTGCGGTGTGCTTCGTCGGCAACGACCACGATGTTGCGGCGGTCAGAGAGCACGGGGAACATGTCTTCGTCCTCACCCGGCATGAACTTCTGGATGGTGGCGAAGATGATGCCGCCCGATGGCCGGTTGCCCAGCAGCTGGCGCAGATCCTGGCGCGTCGTGGCCTGTGCTGGCTGCTCACGCAACAGGTCTTGCGCAAGGCTGAACACGCCGAAGAGCTGGCCGTCCAGGTCATTGCGGTCGGTGATGACCACGATGGTGGGGTTGGCCATGGCCGGCTCTTGCATCACCCGGGCCGCAAAGCAGGTCATGGTGATGCTCTTGCCGCTGCCTTGGGTGTGCCACACCACGCCGCCTTTGCCTTGGATGTTGGCAGGGCTGTCAGGGCGCGAGGCGGCCACCACATGCTCGATGGCGGCGCGCACCGCGTGAAACTGGTGGTAGCCCGCCACCTTCTTGACCAGGGTGCCATCGTCTTCGAACAGCACGAAAAAGCGCAGGTAATCCAGCAGGTAGGCGGGGGCCAAGGCACCACGCATCAGGGTTTCAAGCTCGCTGAACTGGCCGAGTGGGTCGAGCGTGATGCCGTCGATGGTGCGCCACTGCAAGAAGCGCTCGGCATTGGCCGAGAGCGAACCCAGGCGCGCATCGGTCCCATCGGAGATGACCAGCACTTCGTTGTACTGGAACACGTCAGGGATCTGCTCTTTGTAGGTCTGGATCTGGTCGTAGGCCTTCCAGATGTCGGCCGTGAGGTCGGCCGGGTTCTTGAGCTCCAGCAACACAAGTGGCAAACCGTTGACGAACAGGATGATGTCGGGCCTGCGTGTGTGGTGCGGCCCCCTGGTGCTGAACTGATTGACAGCCCAGAACTCATTTCGGGCAGGCTCTGACCAATCGACCAGGCGCACGAAGTCGCCCCGGGTTTCGCCGTCCTTCTGGTACTGAACGGGCACCCCGGCTGTCAACAACTTGTGAAAGGCTCTGTTGGCAGACATCAAGGCTGGAATGCCGATGTCAACAACCTGCTGCAAGGCGTCTTCCCGCGCAGCGGTGGGGATGCTTGGGTTCAGGCGCTGGATGGCTTCACGCAGGCGAAAAGGCAGCACCACCTGGCGGTGGTCGGCACGCTGTGGGTTGGGGCCGTCGTGTGCAATGTCGGGGCCACTGTGAACGGCATAGCCCAGCTCTGAAAGCCAGCACAGCGCCTCCTTTTCGAGTTGGTCTTCTGTCATGGCAGCTCATCGCGTTTGGCAACAGCAGCGGCGATCAGAGGGGCCATCTCGCTCAGCCCTTCAAAGTTGAGCTTGCCTTCTTCATACAAACGCAACCATTCGCGCCTTTGCCGCAGCACACGCTCGTCATCGCACAGATGCAGGTCACGCAGCGTGTCGTCGACCAGGGCATGCAGCTTGACAGGGATCTTGGCCTTGACAGCCACCAGTTGCAACGAGGGCAGCAAGACCTCGAACCAACCCGCCTTCACTTGAAAGGCGTCCAACACCTTGGGTCGCTTACTCTTGCTGCTGTTGATCCAGCCTGTGACGTAGCGGTAGTTCTGCCATTCATAGGCCAAGGCCTCATTTGCATTCACTGGGCGGAAATGATCGACCGTGCCATTGGGCTCGTGCATTGCCCCGTAGGCACACAGATTCGCGAATGCATCGGCAAGATCTGGTCGAAACGGGCTCCAGAAATCCTTGGGGCGTTTGGCCTTGCGCACGCCTTTCGGGTTTTTTAGCAACCAGGCCCGGCCCTTTTGGCGGCACTGTGCATCGAAGTTGGCAGGCTCTGGCTTGAGCACCCGTGGCGACACCGGGATCATGCTTTGGGTCCCTTTGCTGAACGGGTGCTCACCAACCAGCGTGGCCAAAAGGCGTCGTGGCCAGCCAGGCACTTGAGCAAGGCTTTGTGGATGCGGTCTTTGGTGTTGAGGTTGGCAGGCAACGCCTCAGTGTCGCCGCGCATCCAGGCTTCTGCAGCCTCAATGGCGGATTCTGCGTCCACAGACCTGGCCTGCTGCAAGCCAAAGGCTGATGAGACCAACCAGTTCACCACATCACCCTGCTTGGCCCAGGGCTCGGCTGACACGGCAGCCTGCCCGCCTTGCATGTGAATGTTGAAGATGGCGTCTTTGTCGTCATCGAACTCGGGCTCGACGGACGCCAGCACCAGCGGTGAGTGCGTGGCCACGATCAATTGCACGGGCACTTTCTGTCCGGTCAAGGCCTGCATGACCCCCAGCAGCGCAGGCACGATGCGACGCTGCCATTGGGGGTGCAGGTGGCATTCAATCTCATCAATGAGGAAGATGATTTCCTTGGCCTTTTTCTGATGGGTCCGCTCACAGGCCCTTTCGTGCTCACGCCAGGTCCACACCAACAGATAAGCCAATGCGGCAATGCGCCTCATGCCTGCAGACGCGTGAACCAAGGCCACGTCTTGGCCGTACGGCATGCGCAGTGAGGGGTGGTCGGTCACGTCTTCACCCAGCCGCACGGGATCGCCGGGGTTGAGCTTCTCAACACCTGAAGGTGACAGGGCATCCAGCACCTTGATCAGGTCCTTGAACGCGGGATCCAGCCCACGCTGCCACAACACCCAATCGTGGACCAGGCCCTTGCAGTACCAGGCGCCATCCGGGCCTTGGAGGCCCTCCCACACTTGTGAGGGCGTGAAATTGAAGGCCCGAGGCTTGGTACTGGGCAGGGACTCTTTGTCCTTCCAGTAGTTTCGTGCAGGGTCCCAGGCAGAAAAACTGCCATCGACCCCTGCATAAATCACCACACCAGGGATGGGCGGACGGCCTTGTTTGAGGGGCCATGTGCCGTCGATGTGGCTGAAGGTCACTGTCTCATCGTGCGCGCCGGGCGTGGATTTGGAGTACCTGAAGGCGATGCGTGGTGTCCTGGCTGCCTTCTGCGGTGCCGCTGGAACCCCTCTTGCCCAGGTTCGCGTC
>JBEANX010000443.1:0-5273 GCA_041165245.1 Pseudomonadota bacterium | reverse complement strand
AAACGATCAAGCCGCCCCAATGAAGCGGTGAGACTGGGGCATCACCGACAAGTTGCAGCCCTCCCCCACTGACGAACATGTGCGTCCTTATCGATGCCAAGGGCGTCGATGGTCACCTCCGATCTGGTCAGCCGATGCTCTGGGCGCTTGCCACCTTGGGCAGCAGCCGAATGCCGGGGCACGGCCATCCAAAAAAATGGATCTGCACAGCGCTGGAGCAGCCGATCAGATGAAACCGAGTCGCTTTTCGCTCAGCAAGCCGCTTGCAAAAGGATCTGCCCGAGTGCTGAGCGCACGGTCGCCGCACGGACAGCGCGACGGTCACCCGTGAGTTGCATCAGCATGGCGCCCGTGCCAGAAGGCTCAGCAGCGAGGACACCACGCCAGGCCCATGCCAGCCACACCGTGCCCACGGGCTTCTCAAGCGAACCACCACCCGGCCCCGCCACACCTGTGACGGCCACGGCGATGTGCGCTTTGGATCTCAGCAAGATGCCCTCGGCCATGGCGCGGGCCACGGGCTCGCTGACGGCGCCGTGCTGCGCAATGAGCTCGGGCGGTACGCCCAACATGTCGGTCTTGGCCTCGTTGCTGTAGGTCACGGCGCTGCGGTCAAACCAGGCGCTGGAGCCGGCCAAGTCGGTGCAGGTGGCAGCGATCAAACCGCCGGTGCAGGACTCGGCGGTGGCGAGCATCCAGCCTTTGGCCATCAAGGCCTGCGCGACTTGGTGGACCAAGCTGGCCAAGTCGGTATCGAGCCCTGTCACTTGACCGTCAGACGACACGCTCATTTCAAGCCCCCAGCAGGTTGGAGAGGAAAGACACCCGCAATCCGCCCTCGCGAACCGCCACGGGCACGGCCAGCACCAGCAGCGTGCAAAACGCCGCCACGAAGTCGTCGAACAAGATGCCAAAGCCTTGCGCCCAGCCAATGGGGCGGCCACGCTGCAGCTTGAACAGGCCATCGGCCCAGGCCACGGGGCCGGGCTTGGCGGCGTCAAAGTAGCGAAACAGCGCAAAAGCCAGCGCCTGCGCCCAAAAGCTGGACGCGCCTTGCGTTGGCGAGATCACCCACAGCACCAGCCAGAAGGCCAGGACTTCGTCCCACACGATGGCGCCTGGGTCGGCCACGCGCAGGCTGCGCGCGGTGTGGGTGCAGGCCCACCAGCCCACCAGGGTGCCGATGCAGATGAGCAGGGCCCATTTCAGGTCTGCTTGTGGACCTGTGCCCCACAGCATCTGCAAGGCCACAAAGGTGAGCCAGGCCCACAAGGTGCCCACGGTGCCAGGGGCCTTGGGGCTCAGGCCGCTGCCCGCGCCAAAGGCGATGAAATGCGCTGGGTGGTTGAGCAGCAAGCGAACGCTGGGGCGGCGTGGCGCCAGCGTGGCCTCGCCGGCCGCGGCGTCTTGCGGGTGGGAAGGGGTGTCGCTCATGGGGCCTGGAAGTGGTCGAAGGAGGCCCAGCGCTGCGGCACGGCCTGGCCCGCACGGTGCAGGCGCAAGCCGGGCTCGGCTTCGATCTGGCCGATGCGGGTGAGGGGCAAGGTCAGGGCCGTGGCCAGGGCTTGCACCTCGCTGGCGCGGCCTGCGGGGGTGGTGAAGATCAGTTCGTAGTCATCACCCCCAGCCAGGGTGCATTCGAGTTGCTCGTCTGCGCTGCGCTCGGCCAGCCAGGGGCTCAAAGGCAGGTCGGCCACGTCGATGCGGGCGCCCACGCGGCTTTTGCGAAGGATGTGGCGCAAATCACCCAAGAGGCCGTCAGAGACATCGATGGCCGACGTGGCCAGGCCGCGCAGGGCCAGCCCCAGGGCCACGCGCGGGGTGGGGCATTCCATGCGGTGGCGCGTGGCTTCAAAGCTGTCGGCGCTCAGGGGCGGGGTCAAGGTGCCACGGAAGGCTTCGAGCGCGAGGCGCGCCTCACCCGGCAGGCCGCTGACCCAGAGCTCGTCACCCGGCTTGGCACCGCTGCGCAGCAAGGCACCGCCGGTGGGCACTTCGCCCAGCACGGTGATGCCGATGGTGAGCGGCCCGGCGGTGGTGTCGCCACCGATGAGTTCGCAATCATGCGCATCGGCCAGGGCCAGCAGGCCTTTGGAAAAGCCCGCGAGCCAGGCTTCGTCGGCACGGGGCAGGGTCAAGGCGAGGGTGAAGCCCAAGGGGCGTGCACCACAGGCGGCCAGGTCAGACAGGTTCACGGCCAGGGCTTTGTGGCCCAGCTTGACCGGGTCAACCGTGGAGAGGAAGTGGCGCCCTTCCACCAGCGTGTCGGTTGACAGGGCGATCTGCATGCCCGGCGCGGGCGCGATCACGGCGCAGTCATCGCCATTGCCCACCAGGGCACGTTGCGGCCCTTGGCCGCTTGGGCGCAAAAAATAGCGCTCGATCAGGTCGAATTCACCAAGGCTCATGGGGTGGGATTGTCCGCGCAATGGCGCGCCTTGGCGTCACTCATCGGCACCGGCCCGAAAGCGGCTCACGTCTTGCGGCTCAACCGCGCTGGCCTGGGCACCCCAGCTTTGGCGCAAAAAGGAGGCCAGGGCGGCGATCTCGTCGTCCTTGAGCTGTTGGGCAAAGGGCGGCATGCCAAAGGGGCGCGGGTGGCCGGGCGTGGCCGGGCCAAAACCGCCTTGCGCGATGGCCCTCACCAGGTTCACGGCCTGAGGCAGGCGCACCATGCGGTTGGCTGCAAGCGCAGGGTAAACCGCTTGGTCGCCGATGGATCGGCCTTGGCCTTGATCGCCATGACAGGTGGCGCAATGGTGTTTGTACAAAGAGGCGCCTTTGAGCATGGCCTCTGGGGCTGCGGCTGGTGCAGGCTCGGGCCGCGACACGACCTGGGGCAGGCTTTTGAGGAAGACGGCCATGGCCTGCAGGTCAGCCTGCGGCAGGTGCTGGGTGCCGTGCAGCACCACCTCGGCCATGGGGCCTCGCACGCGGCCCTGTGGGGCGCGGCCAGTCTGGAGCAGCGCCACGATGTCGGCGACGGGCCAGGTGGCCATGCCGGCCTCCAAAGGGTCACGCAGGGAAGGTGCGTACCAGTTCTGCACGGGCATCAAACCGCCTGAGAGCTCTGCCCCTGTGGTGGCGCCCAACACATTGCGCCCCTCGTGGCAGGCCGCGCAATGGCCCAAGCCTCGCACCAAGTAGGCGCCGCGGTTCCATTCGGGCGATTGGCTGGGCTCGGGGGCAAAGGTGGCCTCCTTGAAGAACAGCGCGCGCCACACGCCCAATGCCGCCTGAGTGCTGAAGGGCCAGCTCAACTCGTGCTCAGGCCGGGCCTGGCGAACCGGCGGCACGGTGCGCAGGTAGGCGAACAGCGCATCGCTGTCGGCCCGGGTGACCAAGGTGTAGTTCGGGTAAGGGAAGGCCGGGTAGAGCCAGCGGCCATCGCGCGATGTGCCGTGGTGGAGGGCGCGCCAGAAGTCATCAGGGCTCCAGCGGCCCAGGCCGGTCTGCAGGTCAGGCGTGAGGTTGCTGCTGTAGATGGCGCCAAATGGGGTGGACAAGGCCTTGCCGCCGGCGAAGGGCGAGCCACCGCGCACGGTGTGGCAGCCCATGCAGTTGCCGGCGCGGGCCAACATTGCACCGCGCTGGGCGGCGGCACCCAAGGTGCCACCCTGGCCCGATGGGTTCACCGTGTTGGCAAGCTTGGCCGCTTCAGGCGCCAACGGCAGCGAACCATTCAGGCCAGGCTTTGGCGCTGCGCTGCTGTTGGCCATGGACACCCCGCCACAAGGCATGGGCAAGGGCTGCTTCAAGCTGTCGGCCGGGTGGGGCCCCGTGGGCCAGGGCTGGCTGGAAAGCCAGGCCGTGACCGCGGAGACATCGTCGCCCTGCAAACGCTTGGCGATGTCGGCCATGCAATCGGGCGCCTGGGCATGGCGCTGGCCATTGACCCACGCACCCAACTGCCCGTTGAGGTAATCACGCGGCAAACCCAGCAGGCCTGGGATGCTTGGCGCCACGCCGGTGAGCGCCTGGCCATGGCACTGCACGCAGGCCGGGATGCGGCGGCTCGCGTCGCCCTGCAGGACGAGTTGCTGACCGCGTGCGAGCAGCGTCGGGGCGCTAGGTCGAGCCACAGGCGGTGGGTAGGGCGCTTCCTGGGTGGCAAAGTGGTGGGCGATCTCGCGCAGGTAGGTGTCGCTCAAGGGGTCGACCAAAGCCACCATGGGGCCGTAGTGGCGCCGCCCATCGCGGAAGTTCTTGAGCTGGTTGAAGAGGTAGCCCTCGGGCTTGCCCGCCAGGCGGGGGTAATAGCCATCGGGGCCTGCGCGGCCTTGGGCGCCGTGGCAATGGGTGCAGGCGGCCAGGCGCTGGGCGAGGGTGTCAGCCAGCGGCACGGTGGGCGTCGGCTTGGGGGTAGGCGTCGGCAGCGTGCCAGCCATGGCCACGGGTGCCACCGCCCATGTCATCACCAGGCCCACAGCCAAAGCCAGAACTGCATGGTCGATGCGCAAGCGGGCGCGCCAGAGCCGAGCTTTGAAGCTGAGCCATGCCAAGTTGAAATGCATCACCACAGTCTGCCAGAGTCAAACCCGACAGAGTGCGGCACGCCGAACACACGGCTGGGCCCCACTGCCCAATAATGGCGCCCATGCTGCAAGTACATGGTTTGGCCAAGCGCTATGGCGCCGAGGTGGTGTTCGAAAAGGTCAAGCTGACGGTCCAGCCGGGCGAGTTCATCGCCATCGTGGGCGATTCGGGCGTGGGCAAATCGACCCTGCTCAATGCCCTGGCCGGGCTGGATGTGGTGAGCGAAGGCAAGGTCGAGCTCCTGGGCCAGAACCTCACGGCCATGCCTGAATCAGCACAGGCGCGTTTTCGGCGCCAGCACCTGGGCTTTGTGTTTCAGGCCTTCCATGTGCTGCCCCACCTCAGCGTGACGCAAAACGTAGCCCTGCCCCTGATGCTGCTGGGCCAGCGCGACGACGCCCGCGTGGAGGCCGCCTTGAACGAGTTGGGCCTGCACGGCCTGGGCGAGCGCCTGCCTCAGCAGCTCTCAGGTGGCCAGTTGCAGCGCGTGGCGATTGCGCGCGCCCTGGTGCACCGCCCGGCACTGATCTTGGCCGACGAGCCCACCGGCAACCTCGACCCCGAAACCGCCGACCGGGTGATGACGACCTTCGGCGAACAGATCCGCCAACATGGCGCGGCCTGTGTGATGGTCACGCACTCACCCTCGGCCGCGCGGCGGGCCGACCGCATCTTGCGCCTGACACGCCACGGGCTGCACGATGTCGGCTGAGTCGGCAGCGCGCGCGCACCTCGCG
>JBEANX010000442.1:0-5134 GCA_041165245.1 Pseudomonadota bacterium | reverse complement strand
CCCACGCTATTCGGGCGCATCGGCGTGGCCTGCCAACTCGCTGCCATACAGGCCAAGTACCCGGGCGTCAGCTTGGTGGTGGCCACGCTCGACCGCCTGGTGGACCCAGTCTCCGAGGGCTTCGATGTGGTCGTGGCTGATGCCAACTTGCCCGTCTCACCCACCGCGATTGCGCGGCAGGTGCTGTCGGTGCCTTACCTGCTGTGCGCCTCGCCCGATTACCTCAAGCGCCATGGCACGCCGCGTTCACCCGAAGAGCTGGCCGATCACGCTTTCGTGACCCAATGGCAGGTGGGAGAGCAAACTTCGACGCACGACACTTGGACGCTCGACCACGCCGATGGGCGCGAGGTGACCGTGCCAGTGCGCCCCGTGCTGCGGGCCAACAACTACGGGCTGTCGCTTGACGCGGTGCGATTGGGCATGGGCATCGGCCGTTTCACGCCCCGCATGTTGCGCGAGGTGCTGGAGGAAGGCGCGGTGCAGCGCGTGTTGCCTCAGTGGCATGCGGGCAAGTTGTCCTTCAACCTGATCTACCCCAGCCGCCGGCTCATGCCCTTGCGTGTGCGCATGGCCATTGACGCCATCTTGCAGCAGTTCAATGTGGTGAGCGACGAGCCCTGCCACGGCATGGCTCAGGGGGCACAGATCGTGTCTGCCCAGGCGGGGTCACAGCGCTCGGTTTGATTCGGGTGTCGCTGGTCGTTTCGTCCTGGCGCCTCTCGGTGCGGCAATGGCGTTCGGGCCACCACCCACACCGACACCTCGTGCGCGCCCGCCAGCCACAGCGTCTTGCTGATCTCGTTGAGCGTGGCGCCTGAGGTCAGCACGTCGTCCACCACCGCCACATGCCTGCCGCGCACATGTTTGAGGTGCAGGTCATTGACTTCAAACGCGCCGTGGATGTGCTGCTGCCGTGCATCAGCGTCCAGCGTCATCAAGCGCTGGGTGTGGCGCTGCCTCTGCAAACCGTCGTGCAGCACAGGCAGGGCCAACTCGCGCCCCAGGTGATCTGCGAGCAAGCCGGCCTGATTGAAGCCGCGCTCACGCAGGCGTTGCTCAGACAGGGGCACAGGCATCACCACGGTGGGTGCGCCGGGCCTCAAGCGGCGCTGAGTGGCCAGCGAAGGCTTGATGCGCGAAGGAGGGCGGCTTGTTGGTGGTGCATCTGCCTTGGCGCGCGCTCCCCAGCGGCGCATCACACCTTGCGCCATCAGGCTCGACAAGGTTTTGGCCAGCGCCGTGTCCTGCCTGAACTTCAAGGCGCTGATCAGACCTTGCCAGGGCAGGGTGTAATCCATGGCGGCAACGGCGTGATCGAACTGCGGCGGCATGTCCTCGCACTGCTGGCACAGGCTCACGCCCTCGCTCACGCGGATGGCGCAGCGGTGGCAGCGAGCCGCATCCAGTTGCGCACCCAGCACGCAATGGGCGCACACGATTTGGCCCTGCCATTGGTGACACACCCTGCACAAGGTGGGCCATTGGAGTCGTCCTGTGTGAATCATCATGGTTTCAATATACTGACCAGCCTCCCCCGCGGACATCGCCCTGCCGAGGGTGTTTCGAAGGGGCTTAGAGCCCTTTGCCATGCTTGACCCCCAGCCTTCTTCTGCCCCATCCCCCCTTCCTGGTGAGGCCGCTTTGCCACCCGTGGCACCGCAGGCGCAAGGCGTCACGCGGCAAATGGACCGCTTGGCTCTATTGAGCGAACCTGCTTGGCTGCATGCCGAGGTGGCGCGCCGTTTGGGTGACAAGCTCCAGGCGATCCTCCTGCAGCCTGATCAGTGGCTGGATTGGGGTGGCTGGCTGGGGGCAGGGCAGGCAGTTGTTGCTGATCGCTACCCACAGGCCCAGCGTTTTGTGTTTGAGCCCACGCCCGCCCTGGCGGCTCGATCGGAGCAGCAATGGCAAGCGGCCATGCCTGCGGGCGGCGCCTCGCAGGAAGCCTCACCTGAGCGCAGCGCCACAGGCGCTTTCAAAGCCTTGTTGGGCCGCTTGACCGCTGGCAGTGCCAAGGCCGCCAACGTGCCTGAGTTACCGCAACCCTCGCCCGTGTTCCATGCCTTCAACCAAAAGCCCGAAGGCTGGCCGCAAGAGGGCGTGGGCCTGGTCTGGGCCAACATGGCCTTGCATGCCGAGACCGATGTGCCCGCTTTGTTGCGCGCCTGGCACCGCGCCTTGAAGGTCGATGGCTTCGTGATGTGCTCTGGCCTGGGGCCTGACACCGCCCGCGAGCTCAAAGCGGTCTACCAGGCGATGGGCTGGGGCCTGCCCACCATCGACTTCATCGACATGCATGACCTGGGCGATGCCTTTGTCAAAGCAGGTTTTGCCGACCCAGTGATGGACATGGAGCGCATCACCCTGACCTGGCCCGATGCTCAGGCCCTGCTCGCTGAGTGCCGCCAGTGGGGGGGCAATGTGGCTTTGGGCCGGCATGCGGGCCTGCGCACGCCACGGTGGCGAGATCGTCTCATGGAGGCACTGCAAAGCACCTTGATGCGGCCCGATGGCCGCTTGGGCCTGACGTTTGAGCTGGTCTATGGCCACGCAGTCAAACCCGTGCCGCGCGCTCTGGTTTCAGGGGAAACCCGCGTGTCCTTGGGCGACATGAAGCGCATCATCGAACAGGGCAAGCGCCCAGGGTCTGCGCAAAGCTGAGCGTGCCTTTTGCCTTTGTCCAGTGACTTTTTCCCGCTGATGCGCGTTGGCGTCAAACGAGGGAAAACCCATGACACAGATTGGCCTTTGCGGCCTTGAGCTAAGGCAATCACGTGCCTAGAATGGGTTCTAAGCAAATGTGAAGATTTGGTGAAGCCTGCGGGCACGCCTCACACTTGCGTTGTTCGGCGTTGTTGAATTTCCTCTGGCGGTGTTTCGGGTGGGTTCATGAGACAAGCCTGAAAGCCCCCAAGGGACGGAGTGAGGCCTGAATGCCTGCCGCCTTGTCGCGTGGTTCATATGTGTCGGCCCAAGCCATCCGGCTTGGCGTCTGGAACGTCGGTCATCCAACAACTCGGCCCTCTTGGGGCCAAGGTGCTGCCGACGGCGTCCCAGATCCAACGGCCCCTGCCAGCCACTGGCAGGCTGAGTGGCACCTCCAACGCCGATGTGCTTTGTCCCCCCGCCAGCTTTTGGCCGCCTATGCTGCGGCTTGCGTGCTGGCCTTGGGCATCGCAGGCGGTATGCACCAATTTGGCGCCGCTTATGTCTTGCCCTTTGCCTTGTTCGAGGTGCTGGCCTTGGGCGTGGCCCTGCTGGTCTTTGCCAGGCACGCGGCAGACCGTGAATTCATCGGCCTGAGCGACGACACCTTGCGCGTGGAGCGTTACCGTGCGGGCCACGTCGAATCTGTCGAGTTCGACCCACGCTGGGTGCGCATCGAGCCCCAGCGCCATGACTTGTCCCTGATCCGCGTGTCGGGCCAGGGGCGTTCCATCGATGTGGGCCAGCATGTCCAGCCAGCATGGCGTCGGCAGTTGGCCAGTGAGTTCCGCTGGGCCCTGCGCCAAGTGGGCAGCCGCTCATCACAGTGAAGCGTTCAACCCGAGACTTTGAATGTCAAACCGAGACGACACCATGATTTCTGATCCTCCATCGAATCTGTTCTGGCGTGGCTTCAAAGCAGCGGGTTCCTTGAGCCTGGCTGCTGGCGCGATGAGCTTGAGCCTGGTCGCACATGCAGCAGAGCAGGTTCACAGCTTGCCCGGTGGCCCATCGGTGATGCAGATGGACTTGCCAACGCCTGTCACCAAGATCGCTGCGGCCCAGCAAGACCTGCATGTGATGATGCTGTGGATCTGCGGCGTGATCTGCGTCGCCGTGTTCGGTGTGATGTTCTATTCGATCTTCGCGCACCGCAAATCCAAGGGTGCCAAGTCGGCTGATTTCCACGAATCGACCACGGTCGAGATCATCTGGACCATCATCCCTTTCCTCATCGTGATCGGCATGGCCTTGCCTGCCACCAAGGTGGTGGTCGCCCAGAAGGACACCACCAACGCCGACCTGACCATCAAGGCCACCGGCTACCAATGGAAATGGGGCTACGACTACATCAAGGGCACGGGCGAGGGCATCCAGTTTGTCTCGACGCTTGACTCCTCCCAGCGCGCTTTGTCTGACGAAGGCAAGCCCGCCGGCGACAACTACCTGCTCAAGGTCGACGAGCCTTTGGTGGTGCCCGTGGGCAAAAAGGTCCGCGTGATCACCACCGCCAACGACGTGATCCACAGCTTCATGGTGCCGGCCTTCGGCATCAAGCAAGACGCCATCCCAGGCTTTGTGCGCGACACCTGGTTCAAGGCCGAAAAGACAGGCGATTTCTATGGCCAGTGCGCCGAGCTGTGCGGCAAGGAGCATGCCTACATGCCCATCCATGTGCGTGTCTTGCCGGAAGACGAATACGCCAAGTGGGCCGAAGCCAAACTCAAAGCCCAGGCCGCCAAGGCTGACGACCCCAACAAGGTCTGGGTGCAAGCCGACCTGATCGCCCGCGGTGAGAAAGTCTATGCCGCCAACTGCGCAGCCTGCCACCAGGCCAACGGCAAGGGCGGCGGTGCGATCAAGCCACTCGATGGCTCTGCCAAGGTGCTCGACGCCGACAAGCTGGTGCAGATCAACGTGCTGCTGAACGGCCAGAACAACATCATGCCCGCATGGAAGCAACTGTCTGACACCGAGTTGGCAGCGGTGATCACCTACACCAAGAACAACTGGTCGAACAAGACCGGCCAAGTGGTGCAGCCTGCCGAAGTGCTGGCCGCCCGCAAGTGATTCAGAAAGGACTTTGACATGACAGCTGTTCTGGACCACGGCGGCCACGCCCACGGGCACGACGACCACGCGCACGACCACCCCCATGGCTGGCGCCGCTGGGTGTTTGCGACCAACCACAAAGACATCGGCACGCTCTACCTGCTGTTCTCCTTCACCATGCTGCTGATCGGCGGCGTGTTGGCGCTGGGCATCCGTGCCGAGCTCTTCCAGCCGGGCCTGCAGTTCGTGAACCCGGAGCTGTTCAACCAGCTCACCACCATGCACGGTCTGATCATGGTGTTTGGCGCCATCATGCCGGCCTTCGTCGGCATGGCCAACTGGATGATCCCGCTGCAGATCGGCGCCTCGGACA
>JBEANX010000441.1:0-5830 GCA_041165245.1 Pseudomonadota bacterium | reverse complement strand
AAGTGCTCAGGGGCAGCTCCTTTGCCACACCACCTGGGCACAGCCGCCCCACGTATCGCAATTTTTTCCACCCACCTCTGAGGTGGCAGTACACCGGCATCCGGCTCGCACGCGGCTGATCGCCTCATGAAAAAAAGGCTTTGCATGTTGAACAAAACGCCACTGGATGCCTTGTCGCTTCGTGTCATTGAAGGCTTGAGTTCACAGCCCAAAACCTTGCCCTCTGATTACTTCTATGACGACGAAGGCTCCCGGCTCTTCCAGCGCATCATGGACTTGCCGGGCTACTACCTCAGCCGAGCCGAGCGAGACATCCTCGTGGGCCAGTCAGAGGCCTTGTTGGCATGCCTCTCGCCCGATGCGCTGCCCTTTGATTTGATCGAACTGGGCAGCGGGGACGGCAGCAAGACGCTGGCGCTGTGTCGGGCTTTTGACAGCCTGGGGGCCTCCTTCGTGTACCGCCCTGTTGACATCTCAGGGCATGCGATTGGCAATCTGTGCCGTGCCTTTGAGCAAAGCAAGGTCAACATCCCCGTGATACCCGAGGTCGACGATTATTTCTCGGGCTGGAAGCCTTCCGAGCCTGGCAGGCGCCAGATCGTCATGTTCATGGGCAGCAACCTGGGCAACCTTGGTGAGGCAGAGGCCCTGTCCTTCCTGAAGAAAATCCGCGCCAAGCTGCGCGCTGGCGATGGCCTTTTGCTGGGTTTGGACTTGATGAAGAACCCCCACACCGTGCTGGCCGCTTACAACGACCCCGAGGGCGTGACCGCTGCCTTCAACCTCAACTTGCTGCACAGACTGAACCGCGAGTTGGGCTTTGACTTCCAGCTTGATCGCTTCAGCCATTACGCGAGCTACTCGCCCCTGGATGGCGCGGCTCGCAGCTTCCTGGTCAGCCAAGTGGATCAGCACGTGAGCAGCCCCAGCTTGGACTTGAGCTGGCACCTCGAGCAGGGCGAGACCATTTACACCGAGCAATCGCAGAAGTACAGCCGCGCGATGATCGAGCGCATGGCCGCCGAATCACAGTTCGTGCCTGCGCAGCATTTCACGGATGCACAAGGTCTGTTCTGTTTGAGCCACTGGCGTGTCGCCTAGCGCGCCATGTTCACCACGGGTGATGCTTGCCCAATGAATTGTCATGGCTTGTCGAGGCACGTTTGGACACCTGACGTTCAGCCTCCCCTTGTGTCGCTCCCAGTGCCTTGCGCATGTGCTTGTCACTCCTACCATTGCGCCAGACCCAACCTGATGCCGCCTACGGCACGCCAATGGAGACAGACATGAGCAAGCAACAAGCCCTGCACAACGCCAAGGAACTCGTGGCCCGCGAGAAGCTCGACTTCGGCCTGGACGGTGACCTGCCCCGCTGGTGGTACGAGAACAACCCCTACAAGTCGCGCCTGGTCGATGCCTTGCAAGCTGCTTTCCCCGATGGCGAGCGCTACTTCATCACCTGCGTGCGCGCCTTCCGCGAGCAGACCACCGACCCCCAGTTGCTGGCCGAGATCAAGACCTTCATCCGCCAGGAGGGCCAGCACGGCATCGTGCACTCCAAGTACAACCAACGCCTGCGTGAGCAAGGCATGGACGTGGATGCCATCGTTGACTTCATCAACTGGAACAACAACTTCCACAACAAGCATTTCTCCAAGGAATACAACCTGGCCCTGACGTCTGCTTTCGAGCACTTCACCGCCATGCTGGCCGAGATCTTCTTTGTTGAGAAGCGCACCATGCACGACGCCGACCCCAAGCTGCGCGCCATGATGGCCTGGCATGCGGTGGAAGAGATGGAGCACAAGGCCGTGGCCTATGACGTGATGCAGAAGGTGGCCAAGGTGGGCTACTTCAGGCGTTGCGTCGCCATGTTGCACGTGACCCTGTTCCTGACCTACCTGACCACACGCTTCACCAACCGCCTGCTCAAGAACGACGGTTTCTCATTCGGCAAGCGCATGTGGATGATGGCCAAGTGCGGCTGGTGGCAGTTCGGCTACAAGGGTGTGATCTCCAGCCACCTGGGCACCTTGTTCGCTTACTTCAAGCCCGGCTTCCACCCTTGGCAGCAAGAGGCCATCCATAACTACGACGCCTGGGTCGAAGCCTACGAGCGCACGGGTGACCCCATGCTTGCAGGCGCAGCGCTGTATCAAGCAGCCCGCTGAACACAGAGCGAAGGGCGCACGGGGTGCGCCCTGACTGTTTGTGGCCTCAAGGGTCACGCAGCCTGGGAAGGCTGGCGCAGTGTGCGCACCAGCAGGGAGGCAGGTGGTAGGTGCACGGCCTGGATGGGCTTGTCCACCAGCTCGCGGGCGTCAGCGCGGCTCATGCCCAGCCCAAGCAGGATGTGGAAGGTGATCTCCTGTGGGTAGGCATCCGTCAGGTCGGTGCGCATGCTGAGCGACAACAAGGCGGCACTGGTGGTGCCCACCACCAAGTCCAAACCCAGCATCGGGTCACTCACTTGAAAGCGCCCGGTCGCGGTGGCCTCCAGCAGGTCACGCAAGAGATAGCCCAGTGAGGGCAGGTGCTCCATGCTGCGCGTCACGCCCACGCGCGAAATGACGCGCCCTGCATGCGGGAAATGCCTGGCGGTGTGTAGCACCATGCGCACGCCACAAGCCAGCCGTTCAGCGGGGTCTGCCCGATCGGCAATGGCCACATCCACCAATGTCAGCAACTCGTTGCCCACCGCCTGGAGCACAGCGGCCATGACTTCTTCTGTGGTGCGGAAGTAGTTGTAGAAGGTGCCGCGCGAGACCTGCGCCTGCTCGATCAAGTCCTCAATCACGGTTGCGTCCACCCCCTTTGAAGCAAAGACCTCCATGGCCGCTTCGATGAGGCGTGCGCGCATGCGCTCGCGTTTTTCTGCCGCAACGCGGGTGCGGAAATCGGGTGTGCTCATGTCCGAAGGTTAGCTGATCCGGATCAGTAGAAACGACAGGATTGTCACAATGACTAAGATGTCATTATGATACCAGTTCCTGTTCATCCGCGAGCCTCTAGGCTCAGCACCCACACCCATGAGTCAGCACCAGGTCTTGAGGGCCCCACCCGAACACCCAGAAAGCGCTTTGCCTGCGCATGTGCACAAGCTCGTGCGCCCTGCGGCCTTGCAAAAGGCCACCCAGTTGGCCTTTCTTCGCTTTGACAAGACCGATCTCGACGAGGCCCAGCGCTTTTGGACCGACTTCGGCTTGATCACCGTTTCCCGCACCCCAGAAACCTTGGTGATGCGCGGTGCGGGCTCTGCCCCTGCGATCCTGATGGCGCGCAAAGCCAAGGTGTCTCGCTATGTGGGCGCTGCTTTCACCGTGCCTTTGGGGACTGATTTCTCGCGGCTCCAACGCGACAGCGGTGCGCAACTGCTGGCCGTTGATGCTGTGCCCGGTGGCGCCCGCGGTGTGAGCCTGGTCGACCCCGATGGCAACGAGGTGTGGCTGATCAATGGGTGGGGCACGGCGGACCCCTTGCCGCTGCGTGAGCCCATGCACCCGATCATGAATGCCTTGGGGCAATCGCCTCGTGTGAACGCCACCGTGCGCACCGACATCGAGCCAGCCACCGTGGGCCGCTTGGGCCATGTGGTGTTGCAGACCACCGACTTCCACACCATGGCCGATTGGTACATGCGCCACCTGGGCTTGATCCCCTCTGATGTGCAGTACCTGGAAGACGGCGCACCCTTCCTGACCTTTTTCCGCCTGGACCTGGGTGACACCCCCGCTGACCACCACGCCTTGGTCATCGCGAGCGGCCTGGAGGCCTGCTACGAGCACAGCGCCTGGGAGGTCAATGACCTCGATGCCCTTGGGCAGGGCCAGCAGGTGCTGCGTGTCAACGGGCACGATCACATGTGGGGCATTGGGCGGCACTTGTTGGGCAGCCAGTTGTTTGACTACTGGCGCGATGCCGATGGCCATGCCTTCGAGCACTACACCGATGGCGACGTCTTCACGGCCGACCGGGAACCCCACTACAGCCAGTTCACCACCAGTGGCCTGTGGGCCTGGGGGCATGACGTTCCCGCCAGCATGTTCCCCGCCAAGACGCCCGCGATGTTGTGGCGGGTGATCAAGCTGCTGCGATCTGGCCGGGTGGCAATCAAGCGCCTCTTGATGATGGGCAAGGTGGTCGACACCCCCGCTCGCCCGTGGCTCTGACGCCCAAGACCTCCCCTCAAGCACCTCACCTCACATTCAACCCAAAGAGTTCGACATGGCCACTTCACTGGTTCGCTACGTACACCCTGCTCAAGCAGGACAGGCCCAATGGGGCGTCTTGTTTGATCGACGCATTGCCCCTTTGAAGGGCTCCTATGCCACCACCGCTGAGCTCATTCGACATGGGCAGCACGAGGCACGCGCCATGAAGGCCGCCCAGGCCGATGTGCCTCTGGATGATGTCAAGGTGCTCTCGCCCATCACGAGCAACCAGCAGTTCCTTTGCCAGGGCATCAACTATGGCAGCCATGTGCGCGAGTCGGGCATGGACCCGGCCAACATCCCCTTCAACACCTTCTTCACCAAGGCATCGTCTTCGCTGGCAGGGCCTTATGACGATGTCGTGCGCCCCGCCCACGTCAAGCTGCTGGATTACGAGATCGAACTGGGCCTGGTGCTGGGGCGTGACCTGACGGCAGGTGTGCAAGTCAAGCCCGACCGACTGCATGAGGTGCTGGCAGGCATCACCATCGTCAACGATGTTTCTGCACGCGATGTGCAATTGCCCCAAGGCCAGTTCTACAAGGGCAAGAGCTACCGAACCTTTGGCCCGGCCGGCCCCGTGCTCTTGTTGCTGGAGCCGGCCGAATGGCAACGTTGGCCCGATTTGCACATGCAGCTGAGCGTCAATGGCCAGCTTCGGCAAGACGCCTATTGCCGCGACATGCTGCACCAGCCACACGCCACCGTGAGCGAGTTCTCTGCACTGCAAGACCTGAACGCGGGTGACTTGATCGCCAGCGGCACGCCCGCTGGTTGCGCCGCCAAAGCGCCCGGCAAGCTGCCCATGTTCCTGGCCCGCCACCTGTTGAGCGAGCCCACCAAGTGGAAGTTCTTCATCAAGGGGGGGCTGAGCAACCCGAAGTACTTGCAACCCAATGACGTGATGACCCTGAGCATCCGCACGGACGACGGCGCCCTCAACCTGGGCCAACAACGCAATGCGGTGGTGCAGGGGTGAGCACCTCACAACAATTGCTCTGCTTGGCGCCAAGCCAGCCGGCACGGTTTGAAGTGCGGCCGCGCAGCATGCCGGAGCCGAGCTCTGGCCAGGTGCTGGTGCGTGTGGAGGCCACCGCGGTCAACCCCATCGATGCCAAGCGATCGACCGGCTATGGCCGGCGCCTGTTGGCGCTCAAGGGCGCAGCGCGCTTTCCGCTGCCTTTGGGCAATGACCTGGCGGGTGTGGTTCAAGCTGTTGGACCAGGCGATGCCAGCTTCACGGTGGGCGACCGCGTGTATGGCCTGATTCCGACCGGGCCACAAGGGGCGCATGCGAGCCTGGTGCTGGCCCAAGCCCAACACCTCAGGGCAGCACCTGCGAACCACACGTCAGCGGAACTCGCAGCGCTGCCTTACAACTTCACCACCCTCTGGCTGGCGCTGAAAGGTGCAGGGCTCCACGCCAACAATGCCAAGGGCAAAGAGGTGTTGGTTCACGGTGCCTCCGGTGGCTTGGGGCAGCTCGCCTTGCAGGTCTTGAACCGATGGGGGGCACGTGTGACCGCTGTGTGCAGCACCGCGCATGTGCAGATGTGCCGGGACCTGGGCGCTGCCGTGGTGGTCGACCGAAAGCGCCAGGCCTTGTCGACCTTGCCTGT
>JBEANX010000440.1:0-16719 GCA_041165245.1 Pseudomonadota bacterium | reverse complement strand
GCACCGAATGCTGGCACTTTGACGACGCCAAGCACCAATGCCGCCTGGCCCGCCGCACCGTGCACTTCGCGCCCGTGGTGGTCAGCAAACCGCCGCGCTGCGCCATCCGCACCACCTGTGTATGGTGGGCGCAAGAAGGGGTGAGCGCTTGTTTGCGATGCCCCCAGGTGGTGACCAATGATTCAGCGCCGAGCGAGTTGGCGCGGGCCGCTGCCGACCCGTCAAGCCGGGTGGGCCTGGAGGCCTGGAGGCCTGGAGGCCTGGAGGCCTGAAGCCTGACCTGGCCACCAGACTCAAGCCGACAGCATCAGGCCGCCAGGGCCTTGTCGATGTCACCCTGCAAGCCCTTGGGGGTGTCGGTGGGCGCATAGCGGCCCAGCACCTGGCCGTCTTTGCCGATCAGGAACTTGGTGAAGTTCCATTTGATGGCCTTGGTGCCCAAGATGCCCGGGGCCTCTTTCACCAACCATTGGTAGAGCGGGTGCGCCTGCGCGCCGTTCACGTCCACCTTGGCCATCATGGGGAAGCTCACGCCGTAGTTGAGCTGGCAAAAAGACGCGATCTCATCGTTGGCGCCTGGGTCCTGCCCCCCAAACTGATTACAGGGAAAACCCAGGATGACCAGGCCTTTGCCCTCGTAGGCCTTCCACAGCTTTTCCAGGCCGTCGAATTGCGGCGTGAAGCCACACTTGCTGGCCGTGTTGACCACCAGCACCACCTTGCCCGCGTAGTCGGCCAATTTGACGGTCTGGCCGGTGATGGTCTGCGCCTCAAAGTCTTGAAAAACGGGCATCGTGGTTCCAATGAAAAGTGGGGGGCTCGCCGGGGCCAGGCGAGCGGCATGCACACAAGGCTTTGTCAGCTCTGGTACAAAAAGAGCGCAGGCCCTAAACTGCGTGAAATCGTAACGCATGGGGGGATGCCTTGAACCAACTCGTCGAGTCTGGTGACGTGAGTGCGCCAGTGTCGGTGCAGCTGGGTGCCGAGGCGTCCCACGTTCGCCGCTTGGTAGTACTAGGCGCCTCTGCTGGTGGCTTGGATGCCCTCAGCCGCGTGTTCGATCACACGCCCGTGGACGCCGGCGCGGCCTTTGTCGTGATCCAGCACCTCTCGCCCGATCACCCCACCCTGATGGACACCCTGCTGTCCCGCCACACCCGCATGCCCGTGCAGTTGGTGACGCAGGACACTGTGCTGCAACCCAACCAGGTTTTCCTGATCCCGCCGGGCAAGCACCTGGGCCTGCAAGGCCACATCCTCACGCTCACACCCAAGCCGGCACACGGCATTGGCCTGCCCATTGACGAATTCATGGCGACGGCCGCCTCTCAGTGGGCCGAATCGGTCGTGGCCATCATCTTGTCAGGCACGGGCTCTGATGGCTCACGCGGCATCGTGCAGGTCAGCGCAGCCGGAGGGCATGTGCTGGCCCAAAGTGCCGACAGCGCTGGCTTTGACGGCATGCCGCGCAATGCCTTGGCCACCGGGGTGGTCGACCACGTGCTCGCGCCGGAAGAGATCGGCGAATGGCTGAGCCGGCACCTGACGGCCTCCATCGACCATGCCGATGCGGCCTTGCAGAGCTCGGTCCAACCGGGTGACGAAGGTGCCGATGACCTGCTCCTGCAAGTGGGCCGCCTGGCCGTTCAGGTGCGTGAACGCACCGGGCTTGACTTGGATCAATACAAGGCCGACATGCTGCTGCGCCGCGTGCGCCGGCGCATGCAACTGCTCCAGCACAGCAAGCTGTCGAGCTATGTGGACCTGATCTCGCGTGACCCGCAAGAGGCCCACCAGCTGCGCAAAGAGGTGCTGATCCCCGTCACGCAGTTCTTCCGTGACCCTGAATCGTTCGAGCTGCTGCGCGAGACCTTGCTGCCCGCCCTGCTCGCATCCCACCCGATCGACAAGCCCCTGCGCATCTGGATCGCGGCCACCGCCACCGGCGAAGAGGCCTACTCCATGGCCATCACCGTGCGCGAAGCCTGCGACGACGCGCAGCGCTGGCCGCCCGTCAAGATCTACGCCACCGACATCGAGCAGAGATACCTGGACATCGCATCGGCCGGCTCCTACCAAGAGAGCATCGAGGCCGAAGTCAGCCGCGAGCGCCTGGACCGCTTCTTCAGCCGACGCGATGGCCGCTACGTGGTGCGCCCCGAGTTGCGCGCCATGGTGGTGTTTGCCCGCCATGACCTGCTGAGCGACCCGCCCTTCACGCACATGCACCTGGTCTCGTGCCGCAACATGCTGATCTACCTGCGCCCCTCGGCCCAGGAGATCGTGTTGCGCCGCTTGCAGTTTGCGCTGGTGCCCAATGGCACGCTCATGCTGGGCCGCAGCGAAACGCCCACCTGCATCCAGGCCGATTTCAGCGTGCTCGACAGCCGCTCGCGCTTGTTCAAGCTGGAGCAAATGGTCAAACCGGCCCTGATCAGCAGGGTCAGTTCTGGCCGCGGCAGCATGGTGGTCGATGCCTCAGGCCTGATCCCCAACCTGCCCCCGCCCAACCTCACGCCCAGCCACCTCTTGATGGCCTTCCAGCAAATGGCCGCGCAATATGCGCCGCCGGCCGTGCTGGTGGACGAGCATGGCCGCTTGATCCAGGTCATTGGCAACATGGACGGCCTGCTGCAGATCAAGTCTGGCCACCCCACGATGGACATCGGCAATCTGCTGCCTTCGGAGTTCGAGCCCGTGGTGCGCAGCATCTTGAACCGGCTCAAGCATGACAAGGGCCCGGTGCGCTCGCCCTGCGTGGCCATGAACCGCGAGGTCGCGGGCATGAGCAATCGCCCGCTCATCATCACCGGGCAGCGCTTGGTGCAAGGCTCGCTCACGGGCATGGGCATGCCCCCCATCTTGCTGCTGTTTGAAAACGCCGAGGGGCCCACACGCGCCGCCGCTGAACCCGTGACAGTGATCGAGCTGACCGACCCCGCTCGCGAGCACGTCAACCAACTGGAGCTGGAACTCGCCCTCACGCGCGACACCCTGCAAGCCACCATTGAAGAGCTGCAAACGGCCAACGAGGAGCTGCAAGCCAGCAACGAAGAGCTCATGGCCAGCAACGAGGAGCTGCAAAGCACCAACGAGGAGCTGCAGTCGGTCAATGAAGAGCTCTACACCATCAACTCCGAGTACCAGGCCAAGCTGGAGTTGCTGGGTGGGCTCAATGCCGACCTCGACGGCATGTCCCGCGCGGCGGGCATCCCCAGCCTGTTTGTCGATGAAGAGTTGCGCCTGCTGCGGCTGACCCGTGAAGCCACGCTGCTCTTCAACCTGCGCGAGGCCGACATGGGCCGCAGCGTCGAAGACTTCTCCAACCGCCTGGAGTTCCCCGAGCTGTTCACCGAACTGCGCCGCACCATGGCCACCGGCGTGAGCATTGAGCACGAAGTGCGCAGCGATTCTGGCCGCTGGTACCTGGCCCGCCTGATGCCTTACGGCCCGCCGGGTGATCGGCCTGGCTCCTACAAGCGCGCCGTGATCAGCTTTGTCGACTTGTCGCTGGTGCGCAATGTGGCGCGCCAGCAAGCCATCATCGATGCCCTGCCGATGTCACTGGCCGTGTTGGATTTCACCGGCCGCATCGTCTCGGTCAACCACGCCTGGCGCGATTTCGCCGAGAACAATGGCGACCCTGGCCTGGCCCACACCGGCCCTGGGCAGAACTACCTCAAGTCCATCCGCGCCGGTTTGACCGGCAACGAGAAGGAAGATGCCCTGGCCCTGGAAGCTGAAGCAGCCTTGACAGGCGTGCTCAGAGGTGACAGAACGCAGTTTGATCAGGTCTACCCCTGCCACGCGCCACACGAAAAGCGCTGGTTTGCCCTGCATGCAGCGCCCTTGAAAGCCGAAGGTGGAGGCGCTTTGGTGACGCACTACAACGTCACCCGCTGGGTGCCTCAAGACAAGGAGCCCCTCGATGACGCAGCCCCAGAGACTCACTGAGCACAGCCCCGCCATGGAAGCGCCACGCACCATGGCCGAGGCCCAGCGCCTGCTGGAAGAGCTCCGCATCCACCAGGCTGAACTTGAAATGCAGGCCCAGGCCCTGCAAGAAAGCCGCGAGCTGGCCGACCAGCAGGCGCGCATGTACAGCCACCTGCTCAAGGCCGTGCCCGTGGCCCTGTGCCGCATCAACGAGCGCGGCACCATGGTCAATGCCAACAAGGCCCTGGAGCGCTTGCTGCGCCGCCCGCTGAACGCGCTGGACGGGCAAATGCTTTACCGCTTCGGGCTGGACGAAAGCCAGCGCATCAAGCTGCTGCAAGCCGTGCAGATGGCCGCTGCGCAAGACAACCATGAGGCCCGCCAGATCTGGTTCAGCGCCGATGGCGACCCGGTGCTGGCCGACGTGCATTTCTCCAAAGCACCTGAGCTGCAAAACGGCCAGCCCGAATGGATCGTCGCCCTGGTCGACCAGACCCGCCAGCACCGCGAACACCAGGCCTTGCAAAACGCGCACGAGGCCTTGCAAAAGGCGCATGCCGTCAACCAGGAGTTGGCCTTGCTGGCCGACCGATCGCCCAACGCGGTGATGATCTGCGACAGTGAGCTGCGCATCCGCTGGGTCAACCCCAGCTTCACACACACCACGGGCTACACCTTGCTGGAGGCCAAGGGCAGCCACCCGCAAGAGCTGCTGGGCACGCCAGAGAACCGCGATGAAACGCTGAAGTTGATGGAGCAGCGCTTGCGCCGTGGCGATGCCATCGACCGCATCCACCTGCGCCGCCAGACCAAGCTGGGCACGCCGTATTGGGCCGAGGTCTCGGTGCTGCCGATTCGCAATGAAGACGGCCTGATCTCACGCCACATCGTCATCGAGCAGGACATCACCGTCCGCGTGCAGGCCGAGGTGGAGCGCGAAGCCCTCATGCGAGCCGAGGCCAGCCACATCGCCAAGACCGAGTTCCTTTCGCGCATGAGCCACAACATGCGCACGCCGCTCAACGCGGTGATGGGCTTTTCGCACCTGCTGCTGCGGGGCCCCAACGCCCTGCCGAGCGACACCCAAAAGAAGAAGCTGGAGATCATCCACCAGGCAGGGCAACAGTTGCTCACCTTGGTCGACCAGGCCCTGCAATTGGCCAAGCTTGAGCATGCCCTGGAAGACTACGCCCCCGAGGCAGTCAACCTGCACGTGCTCTTGAACGAGTGTGTCGACCTGGTGCGTGATCGTGCCAACGACAAGAACCTGACGCTCAGCCTGGAGAGCCCCCTCATCAGCGCCATGGGCGACGCCCAGCGCATCCGCGAGATTGCCCACAACCTGCTGAGCAACGCCATCAAGTACTCGCCGGGCCCAGGCGCGGTGCGGATGCGCGTGTGGCTCGACCAGGCCAAGCACCTGGTCAACATCGAGGTGAGCGACGAAGGCGTGGGCATATCGCCCGACGAGCGAGACATGATCTTCCAGCCCTTCACCCGCCTGGAGGCCACCAGCGACATGGCGCCCGGCCACGGCATTGGCCTGGCCATCTCACGCCGCCTGGCCGAGCTCATGCTGGGTGAGCTCACCTTGATCAGCACGCCCGGCCAAGGCAGCACCTTCACCTTGACCCTGCCTGCGGCGGAAGGGCCCGTGCCACTGGCCATGCGCCTGGACGAAGGCGCCGAGGCCGAGATCACGCTGCCCCAACTGCGCCTGCTATGCGTGGAAGACAACGCCATGAACCGCCTGCTGATCGAGGCCGTGTTCAAGCACTACCCTCAGGTCAGCGTGGCCATGGCGCCCACCTTGAGCGAAGGCCGCACTTGCGCCGAGCTCGCCCACCCACAAGTCATCCTCCTGGACATCAACCTGCCCGACGGCAATGGCTTGACGCTCTGCCGCGAGCTGCGCGCCCAGGCTGACCAGACCCAGCGCCCCCTGGTGATTGCCCTGAGTGCCGACGCCCTGCCCGAGAGCATTTCCGAGGCCATGGAGGCCGGCGTGGACCACTATCTGGTCAAACCCCTGCAGATCACGCGGCTCTTGGGCATCTTGCAGACCCACTTTCACGTTTAAAACGTTTAAATTACGCCAAGCGACCGCCCGAAGAGGTGGCGCCACACACCGAGCCTGCCCTCCGGCTGTTTTGAGATGAGGGCCGACACCTGTGCCCTCCATAACTACAAAACAACCGTCAGGAGCTCCACATGCTGGACATCTCTCCGAAGGCCGCTGGCCTTGCCGCGAATGACCAGGCCTCCACCCAGGAGCTGGCGCTGCTGGCCGACCGCATCACCGACGCGGTGGTGGTGTGCGACGCGCAGCGCAGCATCCGCTGGGCGAACCCGGCCTTCACCAAGCTGACCGGCTTTCTGCTTGAAGAGGCGCAGGGCTGCCAGATCGAAGAGCTGCTCAGCGGCCCTCAGACCGACCCTGAGGCCAACCTGCGCATCACGCAAACGCTGGCCCGTGGCGAAGGCGTGGAGCACGTGCCCATGTGCCAGCACCACCGCAATGGCGAAGCCTTCTGGGTGGAACGCACCATCCACCCCTTGGTCAATGCGCAAGGCCACATCGACCGCTACATCGAGGTCATGACCGACCTGCGCGCCCAACGCTGGGCCCAGCAGGAGCACCACCGCCGGCTGGAGGCCGAAGTGGCCTTGGCACGGCGCTCGACCTTCCTAGGCCAACTCAGCCATGGCATGCGCGGGCCGCTCAACACCATCGTGGGCTTCTCGCAGCTGCTGGAGATGGAAGTCAGCAGTTCGATGGATTCACGCCGCCACCTGGGCAACATCCAGCAAGCCGCCCAGCAGTTGCTGCAATTGCTCGACAAGGCCATCACCCTGGCCAATGCCGAAGACCGCGTGCTGGCCGTGCACGCCCAGCGCGTGAACCTGAGCACCTTGAGCAAAGAGGTGTGCCACCAGCATGAATCGCTGGCCAAGGAGCACCGCATCACCCAGGTCATTGAGGGCGACTGCCCTTCGGCCTGGGGTGACCCGGTGCACATCAAGACCATCCTTCAAGCCCTGGTGCGCTTTTCGATCTCGCATTGCCAGCACGAGGGCACGGTGTGGGTGTCGTGCCGGCAGGTGCTGGACTCGCACCGCGCGGTGCTGGAGGTCAGCCACCCGGGCGACGGGCTCACGCATGTCGACGGCGCCCGCATCTTCCAGCCCTTCTCACCGGCGACCATGGTGTCCAGCCACTCACCGCAAGGCACCTTGGTGGACGAAGGCGACCAAGGGATGAGCCTGGCCATTGCCCAGCGCCTGGCTGAGCTCATGAACGGCTCACTGAGCGTGAGCAGCGCCCTGGGCAAGGGTTGCACCTTCACCTTGAGCCTGCCACTGGCCGACAAGCTCTCGGTGCGCGAGGAGCAAGCCTCTGGCATGCCGGCACAACGCGTGCGTTTGCCCGCGCTGCGCATCGTCCATGTGGAAGACAACGCCTTGAACCGCAGCCTGATGGAGTCGCTGTTCACCGCCCACCCCGAGGTGCAACTCAGCGCCTTCCCCACGGCCACGCAGGGGCTCGCAGCCATCCAGGGTGAGCTGCCCGATGTGGCACTCATTGACATCAACCTGCCCGACGGCAGCGGCTTGGACATGTGCCGCACCTTGCGCGCCAGCCCCGCCACGCGCCGCATCCCTTTGATCGCTTTGAGCGCAGACGCCCTGCCCGACCACATCGCGCAGGCCCTGCAGACGGGCTTCAACCACTATTTGGTCAAGCCAATTCAAATTCAGCGGCTGCTGTCGATCCTGGCCACCATGAAGGCGCGCGGGCCGCACGAGTGAGGCTGTGGGGCGCTTGTTGAACCGAGCGCCCGTCTCAGCCGAGCACCCCACCCATCACTCAGCGCCCAGGCGATCACCCATCCAACGCAGCAGGTCGAGCCACATCTGGCGCATCTCGGCCTCTTGCGGCGTGCGAATGGCGCTCGGCAACTCGATGGTGACCACGGGCACGCGCTTGTGCACGCCGCCATAGTTGCCCAAGCTACCGGGGAAGATGCCGACCTGATCGAGGTACAAACGGCCCAGGCGCTGCGGCGGTGAGGTGGGGCCGTCGAAATCAAGCACGCCATACGGCGCGTGGATCGAGACGATCAAGTTGGGCTTCCAGCGCTCCATCTCGTCGAACAGCCACTTGGACTCAGGCTCGGAGAGCGGCTTGGGGCCGGGGTAACGACGCGGGTCGTTCTTCGTCCGGTCCTTCCAGTACATGGGCGCTTCCTTGTCCCAGTTGGGCGTGGGGAAGTTGCGGTTCAAATCAACCCCGCGGGCATTGATGCGAGTGGGCACATCCAGCAGCAAGCCATCGGGGTTCATGAGCGGCACGAAGCGCCAGTGCACGTTCGACGGCGTCTGCATGGCGTGCTCGATCCAGTGCAGCGAGAGGGCCGAGGCTGAGAGCTCGTCGCCATGGATGCCCCCGATCACCAGCACCTTCAGGCGCGGGTTGGGCGAGATCACATCGCGCTGAAAAATGGGCCGCCCCATGACCGACTTGGCCCCCGTGGGGACCAGCTGCGAGCGTGCGCACAAGGCCATGCTCACATTGGGCATGCGCTTGACGGCCTCCTGGCAGAAGGCTTGCGCGGTGGGGATGGCCACAGGCGCCGTCGAAGCTTTGATCGCGGGAGGCTTTGCGGCGGGGGGCTGGGGCGAGGCTGCAACGCCCTTGGTGGCGGGCGCGGCAGGCGAAGCGGCCACAGAAAGCGTGTTTTTGGGTGCTGGCACCGCAGCAGGCACCGCCCACGCCGACCAGGGCGCCGACGCGGCCGCCACGGCCAGCGTCAACAAAAGTGAAGGCAGGCGGGGGCGGGGCTGCCCCAAATTCTTCTCAGACCGGTCAATGCGCATAGCCTCACATCATGCCCTGAGTCGAGGCCCTCACGCGAAGGGCCCTCCAGGGGGCGGGCCATCAGGGTGGCGTCAGCGAGACAGCGCCTTGAGCGCCTGCTTGATGCCCTCGCTCACGCCCACGTCTGCCGGGAGTTGCTTGACAGCGGCTTGCGCCTCTTTGTCAGAGTAGCCCAGGGCCTGCAGGGCCTGCTGGATGTCGGCATGCGCATCACCGAAAGGCAGGGTGTGGGCCAGGAGTTCGGGCGCCACCTTGCCCTTGAGTTCAAGCAGCAAGCGCTCGGCGGTTTTCTTGCCGATGCCCG
The DNA here is from genome assembly GCA_041165245.1 of Pseudomonadota bacterium. Taxonomy (GTDB): domain Bacteria; phylum Pseudomonadota; class Gammaproteobacteria; order Burkholderiales; family Burkholderiaceae_C; genus Aquabacterium. Next base: position 7,600 of record JBEANX010000440.1, on the reverse strand, counting down.
GCACCTTGATCAGGCGCGACACCTCTTGCGAGGCCACCGCCTGGGCCAGGTCGTTGGCGCTCAGGCCCGAGAGCACGGCCAAGGCAATGCGCGGGCCCACGCCGCTGATCTTGATCAACTCTCGGAACGATTCGCGCTCTGGGGCGGTCAAGAAGCCGTAGAGCAGCTGCGCGTCTTCACGAACGATGAACTGCGTGAGCAGCGTGACCTTCTCACCCATGGGCGGCAGGTTGTAGAAGGTGCTCATGGGCACCTGCACCTCGTAGCCCACGCCATTGACGTCGATCAGCACAGCGGGGGGGGACTTCTCGGCCACGAGGCCAGTGAGGCGGGCAATCATGAGGGGCGGCAATCAGGGACAAGTGGGCAACATGGGCGCCCGAAAAGCAAATCGGCGCTTCGAAAAGCGCCGACCGTGGAGGGAGCGCAGCGTGTGCGCTCTGCGGCTCAATCAGCGGCGGAAGAGGCCCAAGCGCTGAGCTTCCAGCGCAGCCTCAGCGCGCGAGGACACGTTGAGCTTGCGGTAGATCTGCTTGACGTAGTCAGCGATCGTGTGGCGTGACAGGTTGAGCTGCAGGCCGATCTCGGGCAGCGTGAAGCCCTTGGCCACGCGCAGCAACACTTCGTTTTCGCGGTCGGTGAGCTGCACATGTGGCGTGACCGAATCGACCTCGTTGCCGTACTGCTGCTGTGGCATGCGCGACTGAGCCGTGAAGTACTGGATCACGCGGCGCGCGATCGAGGGCGACAGGGGCGGCTCGCCTTGGCTGATGCGGTGCAGTTGCTCGGCCAGCTGTTCGCGTGATTGCTCCTTCAGCAAGTAGCCAAAGGCACCGGCTTGCAGGGCAGGGAACAAGTGCTCGTCGTCGTCATGGATGGTGACCACGACCGATTGCACGTCAGGCTGCTTCTCGCGCAGGGCTTGCACCACCTCGACACCAGAGCCGTCAGGCAGGCCCAGGTCGAGCATGGCAACGTCAAAGCGCATGGCGCTCACCAGTTGCAGGGCATCGTGGATGCGGGCGCATTCACTGATCTGCGATCCGGGGAAGACTTGCAATGCCAACGTTTTGAGCCAAGCACGAATCTCGGGCAAGTCTTCGAGCAGGAGAATTTGCTTCATGGCCGTAACCTCACTTCAAATGGACGGAGGCAAGTCGCCCCGTCGTTGGGATGGGATGCTAGCACCGGGCGCAATGACCGCTGCCACCGTTTCGATTTCAAGCGGCAAGTTCATGCGGATCACCGTGCCAAAACCGGGCCCGGATTCGACCAGACACTGGCCATTGAGCTGTTTGGCTCGGTGTTTCATGCTGGCCATGCCGTGGCCACGGTCCAGGCGGCCGTCGAGCTCGAGCGGGATGCCGCGGCCGTTGTCCTGGATGACGACTTCGAAATGGTGCTCGCCCACCTCGGTCGTGATGACCACATGCGAGGCGTGGCTGTGCTTGATGATGTTGCTGACGGCCTCACGGATGATGCGGGTGGTCTGCACATAGGTGCGCGCCGACAAGGGCTCATCCAACACGTCCATGGGGTGGCGCCATTCGACCTCGATGCCGGCTTGGCCCAGGCGCATGACCACCTCGGCGCGCCAGTCGGCCAGGGCATCGGGCAAGCGCATGGCACGGCCCGTGAGGCCGCGCACCGACAGGCGCATTTCTTCCAGCGCCTCGCGCGCCAGGGTGGAAATGCGGTCGTTGTCAGACGTGTGGACGATGGTGAGCAGCTTGGCGCCCAGGTCGTCGTGCAGGTCGGCAGCGATGCGTTTGCGCTCCTTCTCGGCGATCTGCTCCACGCGCAACTCGGCGATCTGGGTGAAGTTGCGCTCGATCTCGCCGCTGATCTCCTGCACGCGCTTTTCGAGCTGGGCGCGGGCGCCCTCGGCCGTTTGCAGCGCGCGGGCATAGACCTGGATCAGGCGGAAGGACACCACCGCAAACAGCATGGGCATCACGAAATAGGTGATGTTCCAGCCCCAGGTCTGCATGAGGCGGAATTGAAAGAACAGCTCGGTGCCCAAGAGGGCAGCGGCCACGCCCAAGGTGCCGCTCATGACCAGGAACTCGGCGCGGCGCGAACGCCCCGCATGCCAGATGAAGTAAACAATGGCCGCCAGCACTTCCAGGCCCAGCACCGAGTACCAGCCGCGGGCAGCATCAAACAGCCAGCCAGACTGGTTCAAGGCCAGCAAGCTCAGAGGCATCAGGGCCACCTGAACCCACAGCACCCGGTTGAACCAGACGGCGCGCCTGCGCTCCCGCTCGCTTTGCAGGCCATGGCCCGCATAGCCCAGCAGGAACTTGACGGCAAAGCCCGTCATGGCCGTGAACACCGACGCAATGATGACCTCGGCCCACCGGCTGGGCACCGGGATGCTGGAGAACCACAAGCGGCTGGTGAGCGCCGCCCAGCTCAAGGTGAGCAGGCCGAAGTGCCACAGGTAGGGCAGGCGCCGCACCCAGGCCAGGCCCATGGCAAAAGCCCCCAGCACGACCAGGATGCCGCCAATGATCTGCGAGACCGTCACGGCCCAGAAGCCCTGGCTGTCAGCATGTGCGCGCAAGGCACCCCAAGCCCCGATGTACACCGCGCCCAAGCCACCGGCACGCTGGCGCGCCGTGACCTGGTTCAGGTCAAAGCCCGTGACTTTGATGTCGAGCTGGTTGTCCCCCGGACGCAGCAAAAAGCCGGGCAGGCTCAGCAGGTGGGGCTCATAGCATTGGCGCGAGAGCAACTCGTCGGCGCCGCCCGCTCGGTAGAGCACCTGGCCATTGAGCTGCACCTCGACCGTGGCGCAGGCGCGCTCCAGGTAGGCACCCAGCAGGGTGTCGCGCCCACTTTGGGCCGCGTCAAAGTGAATGCGGTACCAAACCGCGCCGGTGTAGCCCGGGCGAGTGCGGGCCCACTCGTCGGGCAGGGGCACCACCGAGGCGGTGTCCTGCATGGGAAAGGTGGGCGAGCCGCTGGGCGCCACCCAGGCCGCACGCATGACCTGCACATTGTCTGCGCGGTCAGCGTGGCGCTCAGACAGGCTGGAGGCGCGGTTCAGCGCCACCACGCCCCAGCCCAGCACCCAGGCCACCAGCACGCCCAGGAGGGTGCGGCCCAAAGTGTTCAGGCGTGTCGAAGCCCAGTCACCCGGCAAGGGGCCTGCGGCCGCCGCCAAGGGCTTGAAAAGGTCTCGCGTGCGGGACCAACACTGTTGCCAGAAAGGCTGCGCCATGCTCAAGGTGTGGATCCAAAGGGTATAGCAGCCCATTTTCGCAAGATAAGTCACACGACGATGCGCTGGGCAGGTGACAATTTAGGGGCCTTCTCGGCTCTTTTGCTGCCTTTTTGCAGCCAAGCCACCACAAGCTGCGTGTTGTCCCCAGGTTTGATGACCTGGCCCATCCTTCCACCGCACCCACGATGTGCACCCACGATGCCATTGCGCCACACCTTCAGCCCGCCTGACAACACCCGCCTGGCCAACCTGTGCGGCCCGATGGACGAGCACTTGCGCACGCTGGAGGCGGCGTTCAATGTGGTGCTGGCCCGGCGGGGCGAGGCCTTCCGCATCGACGGGCCCAAAGCCGCCGCCGAACAAGCCTTGCTGCTGCTGGAAATGCTCTACGCCAAAGCAGCGCGCCCGATCTCGCCTGAGACCGTGCAGCTGGCCGTGGCCCAGCACCTGAGCCAGGCTGCCACGGCCAAAGCCCGCCAAGGTGCACGCGGCAGCCGGGGCAAAGGCTCTGTCAACGTGCCCTTGACCACGCTGGCCGACGAGCCGCCCGAAGGCCCCACCTTGCAGACCCGGCGATCTGACCTGCAAGGCCGCACGCCCAACCAGGTGCGCTACCTGCAGCACATCATGGGCAACGACCTGACCTTTGGCATTGGCCCCGCTGGCACGGGCAAAACCTTCCTGGCTGTGGCTTGCGCGGTGGACGCCCTGGAGCGCAGCGCCGTACAACGCATCGTGCTGACTCGCCCCGCCGTCGAGGCCGGCGAACGCCTGGGCTTTTTGCCGGGAGATTTGTCGCAAAAGGTTGACCCCTACTTGAGGCCTCTGTACGACGCGCTGTACGACCTCATGGGCTTTGACCGGGTCACCAAAGCCTTTGAGAAGGGCCTGATCGAGGTCGCCCCGCTGGCCTTCATGCGTGGCCGCACGCTCAGCCATGCGTTTGTCATCCTTGACGAGGCGCAAAACACCACGCCCGAACAGATGAAGATGTTCCTCACCCGCATCGGCTTTGGCACCAAGGCTGTGGTCACGGGCGACGTCAGCCAGATCGACCTGCCCAAAAGCGCCAAGAGCGGCCTGATCGAGGCCCAGCGCATCCTCAAGCAGGTCAAGGGCATCGCGTTTTGCAAGTTCACCTCGGCAGACGTGGTGCGCCACCCCCTGGTGGGCCGCATCGTGGACGCCTACGACCGCGCCCAGAACCTGCCCAGCCCCACCGATGGCGCTGACACGCCCCCACAACATTGAGCCCCATGAGCCGCATCGTGCCCGCCAAGAAGACACCCAAACCAGCCGCCAAGCCCGCAGCAAAGAAGGCCGCCAAAGCCGCCCCCAAGCCTGTCAAGGCGCCCAAGCCCGCCCTGAGCCTGAGCCTGCAGTTCGCCGACAAGCGCCACAAAGAACTGCTGCCTCGCCCCCTGGTGAGCCGGTGGATCAAAGCTTCGCTTGAATCAGATGCCGAACTGGCGGTGCGCCTGGTCGACGCGGAAGAAGGCCAAGCCCTGAACCGCGACTACCGCCAGAAGGACTACGCCACCAATGTGCTCACCTTTGACTACGCCCATGAGCCCGTGGTCATGGCCGACCTGATCATTTGCGCACCTGTGATCGAGCAAGAGGCCAAGGAGCAGAACAAGGACTTGGTGGCCCATTACGCCCACATGCTGGTGCACGGCACCCTGCACGCCCAGGGCTGGGACCACGAAGACCCGCAAGAGGCCGAGGCCATGGAAGCGCGTGAGCGCGAGATCCTGGCCGGCCTGGGCTTTGACGACCCCTACGCGCTCTGACGCACAGACCGCCCCCACGGGGCTCCCTACTGTGAACCCCTCGCAGCCACTGGCTGCCATAACAGCCCCAGGAGCCCCCATGAGCAACCACCAACTCAAGCACGACCTCGAATCCGTCATCCATGAGGTCAACAACCTGCTGGGCTCCATGGCCCCCAGCAGCAATGGCATTGATGTCTCCAGCCGCGTGACGGATGCCCTGCGCGCCACGCAAGCCCGCCTGAGCGAAACGGCCAGCGACCTGCAAAGCAAAGGCATGCGCGGCGCACGCGCGACCAATGCCTATGTGCATGACAGCCCCTGGAAGGCCGTTGGCATGGCCACAGCGTTTGGCCTGGTCGTGGGCCTGTTGGCCACGCGCCTGCCGTCCGGCAAGTCCTCCAAGGACTGAGCCCCCTCACCCCACCGGAGTCACACCATGCTGTACTACGCCGCCGTCTTTTTCGTGATCGCCCTGATCGCTGCCGTGTTCGGCTTCGGTGGCATTGCCGCCGGTGCCGTGGAGGTGGCCAGGATCTTGTTCGTGGTCTTCCTGATTGGCTTTGTCATCGCACTGGCCATGGGTTACCGCAGGCCCAGGCTCTGAGCGCATTGCCCCCCCAAACCCTGCGCCACCTGCCCGCCGTGACACCTGTCACGGCTTTTTTCATTCATGCCCCGGCATTAACAAACAAACACGCGTTTGAATATCCCCGAAAGGCAGGCTCAAAACCTTGAACTCAAGAATCCGTGCATTAAGTCACGCGCCCAAGCCCCCCTGAACAAGGGCCCCTGGGGGGGCACCCGGTGGTGGCAAATACCCCTGGCAGGAACAATTCATACATCGACAACGCATTCAGCCCCTCAGCCAGAATGCACCGCCCAAAGAGGTTTCCGATGTCCCTGCTCAAGCCCGCCAAGACCTACACGCAATACACCTTTTTGAAGGACATCAGTGTCAAGGACATCCGCGACATGTTCCGCGTGTTTTGCCGCTATTACGAAAACACCTCGCTTGACCAATTCATCACCGACCTGGGCAAAAAGCAAGGCGCTTTCATCGTGCGCCGCCGGGTGGACAACGTGATCGTGGGTTTCTCGACGCTGGGCGTCTACCCCATGGTGGTGGACGGCCAGAAAGTGCGCGGCATTTTCAGCGGCGACACCATCCTGGAAAAAGAATACTGGGGCAACCGCGCCATCAATGCGGAGTTTGTCAAACGCATTTTGGTGGAGGCCATCAAAGACCCTTTCACACCGCAATACTGGTTTTTGATTTCCAAGGGCTACAAAACTTTCTTGTTGCTCAGCCGCAATTTCCCCAGCTATTTCCCGCACCCTGAACAAGAAAACCCCCACATGAAAAACATTGTGGAGGCTTATTGCGACCAGTTGTTCCCGGGTTGCCTGAACCGTGATTCGATGGTGCTGGATTTTGGCGACGGCTACAACTGCCTGAAAAACAATGTCACGCCCATCACCGATGAGCAGCGCCAGGAAGAAGACATCGCCTTTTTCGAGCAAAAGAACCCAGAGTGGACACGCGGCTGCGAATTGCCCTGCGTGGCCCGCATCGATTTCACGACCTTCTTCCAGGTCATCCTGCCGCAAATTTTGAAGCTGGTGTTCAAGCCTGGTCGCGCTGGGACCGGGGTGCGCACCCGTGTCACCGCACGCATCGCCGACCGCTGGGCCGATTCCAGCTTCGGCAAGGCCATCTCGCGCCGCATGGCGGGCTGAGGCCCTGCAAACCGTTCTCTAGGGGTGAAACTTTGGGGGCCTTAGGGCCCCCTTTTTTTGCGCCTGGCCGGCCTGAAAATCAGGCCAAGCTGCTCAGGAAGCCCGCTGCGCCCTCGTGAAGGCAGCGAGGTTTGTAAGCACTCACTCGCTTGGCGATCTCGGCGATGTGGGCGGGCGTGGTGCCGCAGCAGCCACCAGCAATGTTCAGAAAGCCCGCCTTGGCGAAGTCCTCGACATGGCGGCCGGTCACAGGCGGCGTCTCGTCAAAGCCGGTGTCGCTCATGGGGTTGGGCAGGCCGGCGTTGGGGTAGCAGCTGATGAAGGTGTCGCCCGCGATCTTGGACAGCTCCTCGATGTAGGGGCGCATCAAGGTGGCGCCCAACGCGCAGTTCAGGCCGATGGCCAGCGGGTGGGCATGGCGCACCGAGTGCCAAAAAGCGCTCACGGTCTGGCCCGACAGGATGCGGCCGGAGGCGTCGGTCACCGTGCCGGAGATGATGATGGGCAGGCGCTCGCCGGTGTCTTCAAACAATTGGTCGACCGCGAAGATGGCGGCCTTGGCATTGAGCGTGTCGAAAATGGTTTCGATCAAAAAGACGTCGCAGCCGCCGTCCATCAAGGCCTTGGCCTGCTCGTAATAAGCCTGGCGCAGGGTTTCGAAATCGACGTTGCGGGCGCCTGGGTCGTTCACATCAGGGCTGATGCTGGCTGTCTTGGGCGTGGGGCCGATGGCGCCGGCGGCGAAGCGAGGTTTGTCAGGCGTGCTGTATTTGACGCACGCCTCTTTGGCCATGCGGGCAGCCACGAGGTTCATCTCGTCGGCCAGCTCGGGCAACTCGTAGTCGTCCTGAGCCACGGT
>JBEANX010000439.1:0-2568 GCA_041165245.1 Pseudomonadota bacterium | reverse complement strand
CGCTGGCTGCGGCAGCCTTGAAAGTCAGGTCGTCAGGCTGCACGAAGTTGCCGGAGGCATTCTTCAGTGTCACGTGCGACATCTTGTTTTGCTTGGCGTAGGCGTATTCCACATAGCCGATCGAGTTGGGCAGGCGCTGAACGAATGCGGACACACCCTCGTTGCCCTTGCCGCCAGCACCCGTGGGCCAGTTCACAGCGGTGCCTTCGCCAACCTTGGCCTTCCAGTCAGCATTGACCTTGGACAGGTAGTTCGTGAAGATGAAGCTGGTGCCGGAGCCGTCAGCGCGGCGCACCACGGCAATGGCAGCGTCAGGCAAGGCCACACCTGGGTTCAGCGCGGCGATGGCGGGGTCGTTCCACTTCTTGATCTCACCCAAGAAAATGTTACCCAGCACTTCGCCCGTCAGCTTGAGTTGACCGGGGGTGATGCCCTTGACGTTGATGACGGGAACGACACCACCGATCACCATGGGGAACTGAACGAGGCCATCCTTGGCCAGTTCGTCGTCCTTGAGGGGCATGTCAGAAGCGCCGAAATCCACGGTCTTGGCCTTGATCTGCTTGAGACCAGCGCCCGAGCCGACGGATTGATAGTTGATGCGCACGCCGCCGACCTTGTTGTAGGCATCGGCCCACTTGGCGTAGATGGGTGCAGGGAAAGTGGCGCCAGCGCCAGTCACGTCCTGGGCCATCACGGAGCCAGCCAGAAAAGCCAGGGAAACAGCAGCAGCGGTGCGAATCAGGTTGAATTTCATTCGATTGCCTTTCGAGGTCAGGAAGACTCCATTTGCGAGTCAGGTGACACTCTAGTTGCCCGATGTGACGATTCCATGACAGCCGCGCGAAGAGCTGTCACAAAACTTTCGCCCCTGTGTGGGCCGTCAGGCGCGCACATCATGCGCCCAGCAGTCATAGAACTGACACGGAACTGTCATGTGAGCCCTCTAAGGTGGCGACTTTGTCACACATGGCAAAGCAACGGAACCACTTTTTGTTGGAGAACACATGATTTTCTTGATTCGCACCCCCTTGGCCGCCACCCTCGCCGCACTGGCCCTGATCTCAGTGACTGGCTGCGCCACCACGGGCACAGGCGCGCAGTCCATCACGGCCGCCACAGCGCAAATCGCCGAACTCAGCACCTTCAGCAAGTTGGTGCAACAAGCTGGCCTGAGCGAAACGCTGGACACCAGCGAAGTGACGGTGCTGGCGCCCACGGATGCCGCTTTCAAGGAAGTGCCTGCAGCCACCCTGGACAAGCTGGCCAAAGACCCAGCATTGCTCAAATCGGTGCTGAATTATCACGTGCTGCCTGGCAAGGTCACTGCAGCCAGCGTCACCGGTGCAAGCCAAGTGGCCACGCTGAACGGCGCCAAGATCAACCTCTCGAAAGCCGGTGATTTCCTGGTGGCCGACGAAGGCATGGTCACCACGGCTGACGTTCCAGCCGGCAAAGGCTTGGTTCAGGTCATCGACCGCGTGCTGATGCCACCCGTCAAGAAGTGATCAAGCTTGGAGGGCCGACACCAGGCGTTCGCAGCAACTGTCTGCCAGCGCCTGGTCTTGTGCCTCCACCATGATGCGTAAAAGAGGCTCGGTGCCTGAGGCGCGAATCAGCACCCGGCCCCGACCTTCCAGTTCCTGGTCGACCTGCACACGCTCGCTTTTCAAGCTGGCGCTGCTTTGCCAGTCTTGACCAGGCTGCAAACGCACGTTGATGAGGCGCTGCGGGAACAGCTGCACGTCAGCCAGCCAATGCGCGAGGTCATGTCCACTTCGCACGACAGCTTGCAGAACCTGCAACGCACTGACGATGCCATCGCCTGTGGTGTGACGGTCCAGCGCCAGCAAGTGGCCCGAACCTTCGCCGCCCAGATGCCAATCGCGGCACACAAGCTCTTCCAACACGTAGCGGTCACCAACTTTGGCACGCACAAACGGCACGTCGCGGCGTTGAAACGCCAGCTCCACCGCCATGTTGGTCATCAAGGTACCCACGGCGCCGGGAACACTCAAGCCCCTGTCGAGGCGATCGGCCACCAGCACGTACAGCAGTTCATCGCCGTTGTACAAACGCCCTTGGGCATCGACCAATTGAAGGCGGTCCGCGTCTCCATCCAGCGCAATGCCGTAGTGAGCGCCCTGCTCTTTCACCGCCGCCACCAGCGCAGCTGGCGATGTGGCACCCACGCCCTTGTTGATGTTCAAGCCATCGGGCGCACAGCCAATGGCATGCACCTCGGCGCCCAGCTCATGAAACACATCAGGGGCCACGTGATAGGCCGCGCCATGCGCACCATCCACCACGATCTTGAGTCCCTTGAGCGACATGCTCGCATCAAAGGTACTTTTGCAAAACTCGATGTACCGGCCTCGGGCATCATCCAGGCGCCTGGCCTTGCCCAAATGCTGTGACTGCACCCATTGAGGCTCGTGCAGCAACGCCGCCTCAACCGCCAACTCCCAGTCATCGGGCAGCTTCTCGCCATGGGCTGAGAAGAACTTGATGCCGTTGTCCTCGAAAGGGTTGTGCGAGGCACTGATGACCACGCCAAGGTTCAAACGC
>JBEANX010000438.1:0-5092 GCA_041165245.1 Pseudomonadota bacterium | reverse complement strand
CGCCCAGGAAACCACCGCTTTGGTGTGACCACAGCCGGGCGTAGATGCCTCCGGCAGCCAGCAGCGACTGGTGGTCACCCACTTCGACGATGCGTCCGTGGTCCATCACCACCAGCCGGTCCATGGCCATGATGGTGGACAGCCGGTGCGCAATGGCGATCACGGTCTTGCCTTCCATCAGCTTGTACAGGCTGTGCTGGATGGCCTTTTCGACCTCGCTGTCCAGCGCGCTGGTGGCTTCGTCCAGCAGCAAGATGGGCGCGTCCTTGAGCATCACGCGGGCAATCGCGATGCGTTGGCGTTGCCCGCCGGAGAGCTTCACACCGCGCTCGCCCACATGTGCATCAAAGCCAGTGCGGCCTTTGGGGTCGCTCAAGCGGGAGATGAACTCGCAGGCTTCGGCTTTTTCGGCCGCCTGCAGCATGTCGGCATCGCTGGCGTCGGGGCGGCCGTAGAGGATGTTGTCGCGCACCGAACGGTGCAGCAAGGAGGTGTCTTGCGTGACCATGCCCACCTGGGCGCGCAGGCTGTCTTGCGTGACCTGGCTGACGTTCTGGCCGTCGATCAGCACCTGGCCGCCTTCGACATCGTAAAAACGCAGCAGCAGGTTCACGATGGTGGATTTGCCCGCCCCCGAGCGCCCCACCAAGCCAATCTTCTCGCCAGCTTGGATGTGCAGGCTCAAACCGTCGATGATGGCTTTGTCGCCACCATAGCCAAAGCGCACGTTCTCGAAGCGAACCTCGCCCTTGGGCACGGCCAATGGCTGCGCGCCAGCCTGATCTACCACCGCATGCGGCCTCGACAAGGTGTTGATGCCATCTTGCACCGTGCCGATGTGCTCGAACAGCATGGCCATCTCCCACATCATCCAGTGTGAGATGCCATTCAGGCGCAAGGCCATGGCCGTGGCAGCTGCCACCGCGCCGATGCCCACCTGGCCCTGGGTCCACAGCCAAAGGGCCGTGCCCGCTGTGCTCAAGATCAAGAGCATGCTCAGGGTGTGGTTGGTCACTTCAAAGCCGCTGACCAGGCGCATTTGGCCGTGCACGGTGCGCATGAAGTCTTTCATTGCAGCGCGTGCAAAGGTGGCCTCGCGGTTGGCGTGCGAGAACAGCTTGACCGTGGCGATGTTGGTGTACGCGTCCGTGATACGGCCCGTCATCATCGAGCGGGCATCGGCCTGAACCTGGGCCGAGCGGCTCAGGCGCGGCACGAAGAACAGCACGGCGAGCACGTAAAGCGTGAGCCAGCCCAGAAAGGGCAGCAGCAGCCACAAATCAAAGCTGCCCACCACGGCCGTCATGGTCACGAAATAGATGACCACGAACACCAGGATGTCGCCCAGGATGAAAGCAGTGTCGCGCACGGCCAGGGCGGTTTGCATGACCTTGGTGGCCACACGCCCGGCGAACTCATCTTGATAAAAGCCCATGCTTTGTCCGAGCATGAGGCGGTGGAAGTTCCACCGCAGCTTCATGGGAAAGGCGCCGGCCAGGGTCTGGTGCTTGAGCAGTGTCTGCAGCAACACGGCCAAGGGGCTGGCCAGCAGCACAGCGGCCAGCAGCATCAGCTTGCTGTGTGATTGGGCCCAGAGCAAGTGGGGCGGCACGCTGCCCAGCCAATCGACGATGCTGCCCAGCATGGCAAAGAGCAGGGCCTCGAAAGCCCCGATCAGGGCTGTCAGCGAGGTCATGCACAGCAAGTAGCGGCGAACGCCGTGTGTGCCTGCCCAGACAAAGGGCACGAGGCCTTTCGGGGGGATGCGGGGCGGTGTCTCGGGGTAGGGGTCAATCAGGTTCTGAAACCAGGTCAGCAAAGCGGGCTCCTTGGGCGAAGCCGCTAGCCTAACGGTTTGTTTGCACCTGTGCTGGGAGACGTCCGTGGCTCACAAGAAAGGCAGCGACCTGGCGGTGACCAGCCCCGTCAGTGGCATCAGGCTGTTCGCGCCACGCACCAGCTGGGTGGCAGCGCTCAAACATCAACGGCGACGAGCCATGATGGGGATCAAAAGCAAACCAGCCATTGCCATGACCCAAGTGGCTGGCTCCGGCACTGCAGTCACGGAAACGCTGACATTTCCGATGACATTTTTCTTCTGAATGAAGGCCATCACTGGCGCACCTGTTTCAGCGGAGGAGGTGTAGGCGCCCAGGATGTTTTGGATCGTGAGGTTGTAATTGGACGCGCCTGCCAAAAGCGGATTGCCCTGTGTCTGAATCTGTGCGCCCGACTGCCAGTTGTGAACCACGCCATCTGCTTGGGTCATGGGGCCGCTGGCGACAATGGTTGCGGTGTCTTCGTTGAGGGGGCGGTCCAGGTCAAACAGCCGGATCTGCCCGGTCACTTCCACAAAGCTTTGCGCACCCAGCAGGCGGTAATCGCCACGCTCGATCAGGCTCACTGCCGAGATTTGCTGCCCAGCATGCGCAAGCAATTGCAGATTGATGGTGCTGTCTGCTGTGGCATATCGCTCCGCACTGGTGGACTGAGCTTTGAAATTCACAGGGGTGAAGAACAGGGTGTTGCCCGAGATGTATGGCGTTCCGAAGAGGCTGGTGCTCAGCAAGCTGTCGTCGTAGCGAACGTCGAAGTCTGTGCCAATCAATGTGACCAAAGACGCATGGGTCGAGCTGGCTCCTATGGCTAGGGTCAGCAACATCGGCTTGGCAAAACGGGGCATCGAAAACATCAGGACTCCTCCTGCAAACGTTGGGGATGATTGTCTCAGTGAAGTCCACTTTTAGTGTGACAGCCTGGATGTCTGTGATGATCCGAAAGGATGGACTGGCATGCTTTCATGGTCCTTACGGCTCATTTGGGCGGGCAGAGCGCCGTCCTCTTTCAGGGGGGGGTGCATGATCCAAAGTGATGATAATGGCGTGCTCGGACCCTCACCAGGGACGCTAAAAGGCACTTTCAGAACATGTCAAATTCCGTCGTTTCGAACCTCAAAGGGGCATTGGCCAGCGTTGTGCTGGTTGTCAATGTGTTCGCGGTCTTCTCGCTGCTCTTCCCCTTGGCGCTCGTCAAGTTCGTGCTGCCCTTTGGCTTTGTGCGCAAGCTCATCGACCCGGTGCTCAATGCCTTGGCCATGACCTGGGTGTCGGTCAACACAGGCTGGATGAAGGCGGTGCAAGGCAAGGCCTGGCAGGTCAAGGGCATGGAGGGCTTCAAGCCCAAGGGCTGGTACCTGGTCAGCAGCAACCACCAAAGTTGGGTGGACATCCTGGTGCTGCAGCGCGTGTTCAACGGCCAGATCCCCATGCTCAAGTTCTTCCTCAAGCGCGAGCTGATCTATGTGCCCGTCATGGGTTTGGCCTGGTGGGCGCTGGACTTCCCCTTCATGCGCCGCAAGGGTGGCCAGAGCTTGGCCAAAGACATCGAGACCGCGCGCAAGGCTTGCGAGAAGTTTCGCGTGATCCCCACCTCGGTGATCAGCTTTGTCGAAGGCACGCGCTTCACCCAGGACAAGCACGATCAGCAAAAAGCGCCTTATCAGCACTTGCTCAAGCCCAAAACGGGTGGCTTGGCCATGGCCTTGGAGACCATGGGCGATCAGTTCGACTCACTGGTCGATGTGACCATCGTCTACCCCGGTGGCGTGCCCACCTTCTGGGACTTGCTCTGTGGCCACGTGCGTGACGTGGTGGTCGATGTGCAGCAGGTCAAGATCCCGCGCGAGATCAGCACACCAGACAATGCCGCCGACCCGGCCTACAGGCGCCAGTTGCAAGACTGGATCAATGCCCTGTGGGTGCGCAAGGACGCCTTGGTGGGGCAACTCAAGGCCGGCACCAAGGCCTGAATCAGGCCGAGGGCTCATGCCAGGTCCCTGGGCTCTTGCCTCAGGGTGAGCTTGGCGCCGCCTGCAAAGGCTTGCTCAAACGCTCGAACTGGGCGGGCGCCACGTATTGCAAAAGCTCTTTGCCTTTGGCGCTGACCACCACGTCCAGGCCTTTGGTTGGGTAGAGCATGTGCTCAACTTCGGCGTCGCCTTCGCCCCGCCTGATGCGCTTTGCAGGCTCACCAAAGCGTTGCACCACCGTGGCCGCGTCCAGCTGGGCCTGAGGGATCAGGCTCACGCTGCTGATGGGCGCTTGCAGGGCAGTGGCCAAATCGTTGTTGGCCAGGGTGAAGCGGCGCGTGGTGCTGTCCATGAACTCGACCTTGGTCGACCTCTCTCGCATGCCCGCGATGGTGCGGGCATCCAGCGCGGCTGACACCACCAATTTGCCAGCGACAAAGCCCAGCTGGGCTGGGTCGACAAAGGCCTCCAGGGCACCGCCTTCACCCGGTGCGGCCACGATGGCCATTTGCACTTCGATGGGCCACAGGCGTTGAAGGTCGGCCAGGGTGCTGGCTTTGCCCGCATCGCTGCTGAGCACAAGCCCATTTTGCCCCCACAGGCGTGAGGCGCCTGCGGGCAGTTCGGTGATGTCCCAGGGCAAGCCTGCGTTGTTAGAGGCCGCCGATGCGCTCTCTCCATGCATCACGCCCATGCGATCGCCGCCCAGCACCAAGGCGGCAGACAAGCCCACCGACACTGCCACCATGGCACCCAAGGTCATCCACTTGTTCATGTCGGTGTCTGACGGGTCAGTTCTTGTAGCTGGTGTCGACGCGGTCGAGCTTGCGGATCAGGCTGGGCCAGATGAAGGCCGCACCGATGCCACCTGTTTGCACCTTCATGGCATGGGCCACGCCTTGCAGGATCTGCGGGTCGACCTCGGTGAGCTCGGCACCCCCGCTTTGAGCGGCCAGCTGGATCTGGCAGGCAGATTCGAACACATACATGTTCAAAAAGGCGCCCGCGATGCTGTGGCCCACCGTGAGCAGGCCATGGTTGCGCAGCATGAGGTAGTTGCAGCTGCCCAGATCGGCCTGCAGGCGGGGCTTTTCATCTTCTCGGAAGGCCACGCCTTCGTAGTCGTGATAGGCCAGCGAGGCCAGCACGAAGGTGCTCTGCTGGCTGATAGCCAGCACCCCGCCCTTCTGCGCCGACACCGCGACGCCGGCGCGCGTGTGGGTGTGCAGCACGCAGCCGGCGTCTTCGCGCACCGCGTGCACGGCGCTGTGGATGGTGAAGCCG
>JBEANX010000437.1:0-8039 GCA_041165245.1 Pseudomonadota bacterium | reverse complement strand
ATGCAGGCACAGGTGTGTTGACCTTGACAGGCAATGCGTCCATTGCCAACTACCAGGCGGCGCTGAGGTCGATCACCTACGCCAACACATCCGAGAGCCCCAACACGGCCACCCGAACGGTGCGTTTTGTGGTCAACGATGGCACAGCCAACAGCAACACGGCCACACGCAATGTCACTGTCACGGCCGTCAATGACGCGCCCGTGCTAAGCACCACCGCGGCCGCACTGGCCTACACAGAGAATCAGGCCGCCACGGTGGTGGACCCTGGCTTGACGGTCAGCGATGTGGACAGCACCACCCTCACCGGCGCCACGGTGAGCATCAGCGCCAACTTTGCCAGCGGGCAAGACGTGCTGGCTTTCGTCACACAGAACGGCATCACAGGCACCTTCAACGCCACCACCGGCGTGCTCACCTTGAGCGGCACAAGCTCACTCGCCAATTACCAGGCAGCGCTGCGCTCCATCACCTACGCCAACACCTCTGACGCACCCATCACCAACACACGCACCGTGACCTTCACTGTGAACGATGGCGGCGCGGTGAACAACACAGCGAGTGCCTCGCGCAACATCGGCATCACAGCGGTCAACGATGCGCCTGTGGTCACCACCACGGCCACGGCCTTGGCCTACACCGAGAACCAGGCCGCCACAGCCATCGACCCGGGCTTGACGGTCGCAGACGTGGACAGCGCCAACCTCACGGGTGCAAGCATTGCCATCGGCGCAGGCTTTGCAACGGGGCAAGACACGCTGGCCTTCACCAACCAAAGCGGCATCACAGGCAGCTACAACGCCGCCACTGGCGTGCTCACGCTCACCGGCACCACGACCAAGGCCAACTACCAGGCGGCCCTGCGCTCGGTCTCCTACGTCAACACGTCAGACAACCCCAGCACCGCCACTCGCACGGTCACGTTCACAGTCAACGATGGCAGCGCCGCCAACAACACGGGTGCTGCCTCGCGCAACATCACCGTGGCAGCGGTGAACGACGCACCCGTGCTCACCATGACGGCCACGGCCCTGGCCTACACCGAGAACCAAGTTGCCACAGCGATCGACCCTGCCTTGACCGTGGCCGATGTGGACAGCACCAACCTCACGAGTGCCACCATCAGCATCGGCACTGGCTTCGCCACAGGGCAAGATGTGCTGGCCTTCACCGCCCAGGGCGGCATCACAGGCAGCTACAACGCCACCACCGGCGTGCTGACTTTGAGTGGCAGCGCCTCGGTGGCCACGTATCAAACGGCACTGCGCTCGGTCACGTATGCCAACACTTCTGACAACCCCAGCACAGCCACACGCACCGTCACGTTCACGGTGAACGATGGAGCAGCAGCCAACAACACGGGCTCGGGCTCGCGCAACATCACCGTCGCAGCCGTGAACGATGCCCCAGTGGTCACGGTCACCGCCGCTGCATTGACTTACACCGAGAACCAGGCTGCCACCGCCGTTGACAATGCCTTGACCATCACCGATGGCGACAGCACGAACCTCACAGGGGCCACGGTCAGAATCAGCGCCAACTTCGTGTCGATCCAGGATGTGCTGGCCTTCACCAACCAGAACGGCATCACAGGCAGCTTCAACAGCAGCACGGGCGTGTTGACTTTGACGGGCTCGGCCACCGTGGCCAATTACCAGGCAGCGCTTCGGTCGGTCACCTACACCAACACGTCGGAGAGCCCCAGCACACTGGCTCGCACCGTGACATTCAGCGTGAACGACGGCAGCGCGGCCAACAACACGGGCTCCGCCAGCCGCACCATCAATGTCACCTCGGTGAACGACGCGCCGGTGCTCACCACCACCGGCACCGCACTGGCCTACACCGAGAACCAGGCGCCAACGGCTGTGGACCCAGGCTTGAGCGTCACCGATGTTGACAGCATCACACTCAGCAGCGCCAGCGTGGCCATTGGCACCGGTTTTGCCACAGGGCAGGACTTCCTGGCCTTCACCACCCAGAACGGCATCACCGGCACCTACAACGCTGGCACTGGCGTGCTGAGCCTGAGCGGCGTGGCCAGCGTGGCCAACTACCAGACCGCTCTGCGGTCGGTCACCTACGCCAACACCTCTGACAACCCCAGCACTGCCACGCGCACCGTCACCTTCTCAGTGAACGATGGGGCCGCCAGCAACAACACCGCCACGGGCACGCGCAACATCACGGTGGCGGCGGTCAATGACGCGCCCACCATCACCAGCAATGGGGCGGGCACCACAGCCACGGTGAGCATCGCGGAGAACCTCACGGCGGTCACCACCGTGGCAGCCACCGACCCCGAAAACACCACACTGAGCTACAGCATCGTCAACGCAGGCGATGGTGCGCAGTTCACCATCAATGCGAGCACTGGCGCCCTGCGCTTCACCACCGCACCCGACTTTGAAAACCCGCTGGACGCCGACCGCAACAACAGCTATGTCGTGACGGTGCAGGTCAGCGATGGCAGCTTGACCGACACGCAGACGATCACCGTGAACGTCACCGACGTAGCCAGCACGCTGATTGTCGACACCTCGGGCGACACCAATGACACGGGCTTGGGCACCAGCTTCAATGCCGAAGCGCTCAATGCCAGCAAAGGCACCGACGGCAAGATCTCTTTGCGCGAAGCCATCATCGCGGCCAACAACACGACGGGCCTGGACACGATCCGCTTCAACCTCAGCGGCATCACGGGCCTGTATGGCGAGTACACCATCGTCATGGCCACCGCCTTGCCCACCATCACCGATTCAGTGGTGATCGATGGCAGCACGCAGGCGGGCTACAGCAGCCGCCCAGTCATCGTGCTGGATGGAAATGGCGGCGCTGGCGATGGGCTGAACCTGTCTGGCACGGCCGATGGCAGCACCATCCGGGGCTTGGTCGTCCGCGATTTCTCAGGCAATGGCATCTCGGTGCAAGCAGGCTCTGACAACAACCTCATCGTGGGCAACTACATCGGCAGCTTCAATGCCGATGGCAGCGACGCAGGCAGCAGCAAGCGCAATGCCTCAGAAGGCATCGAATCCTATGGGGCCAACCTCACCATTGGCGGCACCACAGCAGCTGATCGCAACGTCATCTCGGGCAACGCCTCGACCTTCAACATCTACTTGGGCAATGGCTCCAACGGCAGCACGGTCAAAGGCAACTACCTCGGCACCACGGCCGGTGGAGCCAGCCTCGTCGCCAGCAACAGCACCTATGGCTTGATGGTTGAAACGGGGGCGACCAACGTCACCATCGGCGGCACCGCAACGGGTGCGGGCAATGTGATTTCTGGCTTCACCAGCGATGGCCTGTGGCTCAGCACCTCAGGGGCCACCACCGTTCAGGGCAACCGCATCGGCACCAACGCGGCAGGCACGGCAGCGCTGGCCAATGGGCGATACGGGATCTACCTGGACGACGCAGGCACAGCGCTGATTGGCGGCACGGCGTCAGGTGCAGGCAACCTGATCTCGGGCAACAGTGGTGGCGGGCTCTATGCCCTCAACAGCGGCGGAATCACGCTTCAAGGCAACACCGTCGGGCTCAATGCCTTGGGCAATGCCGCGCTTGGCAATGGCGGGTTTGGCGTGCGGATCAACACCGGGGTGGCGTCCACCATCGGTGGCAACACAGCCGCTGCTCGCAACATCATCTCCGGCAACGGCAGCTACGGGCTGTGGCTCGACTCGTCCAATGCAAACGTGGTCAAGGGCAACTACATCGGTGTGGCCGCAGACGGCGCCACACTGATCGGCAACTTGGCCGATGGTGTGTACATCTCTGCAAGCAACCAAGTCATTGGTGGCAAAGGCCTGGGCGATGCCAACGTCATCGCGGGCAATGGTGGCGCGGGCATCAACATTGCATCTGGTCTGGGCAATCTGGCCTACCGAAATGCCATCTACGCCAACGGCGGCCTGGGCATCGACCTGGGCAACGATGGGGTGACGCTCAATGATGTGAACGATGGCGACGGTGGCGCCAATTACCTCAACAACTTCCCTGTGATCACCTCGGTGGTGACCTCCGGCGGCAGCACGGTGATCAGCGGGTCCATCGACTGGAACAAGGGCCCCGACAACATCTACATTGAGTTCTACAGCAGCCCCAGCAAGGATGCCAGTGGCTACGGTGAAGGCCGCACCTACTTGGGCTCAGCCTTGGTCACCACCACCGCAGGCACGGGTGACGCCACCTTCTCGTTCACAACCACCGGTGTGGCTGCGGGTGACTGGATCACAGCGCTTGCCAACGTCGAGACGACTTTCATCGGTGCCTCCGAGTTTGCCAAGGCCGTGCAGGCTGTGGCCCCTGCCAATGGCCCGCGTGGCAAGGTCATCTGGAACAACAACGACGAGTTCTTCCAGCACTATGCCGACTGGAGCAACGCTGGCTTCAGCGACTCGGGCGTCAATGGTCTGAACTTTGGCGATGACATCACCATGATGGCCTCGGCAGAAGCGCCCTCCCGCACCGAGATGATCTTCATTGGCGCAGCCGATGTCTCGGGCAAGATCCTGGCAGGCGTCTGGAATGGCAGCACGTGGGCCTCGGTGCTGAGCATCCCCCTGTCCAACCCCAGCGCGCAGGCTTCAGAGCTCAACAGCTTCGCCGTGGCCTATGACCAAGTCACGGGCAATGCCATGCTGGTGTGGGACAACGGCAGCAACACAGGCAATGGCTTGTCCTATGCCACCTGGAATGGCAGCACATGGTCAAGCATCCAGACTTTGAACCTGCCCATCACGGGCGAGCCCGTTCACATGCAACTCGCCGCCAGCCCCAACAGCAGCACCATGGTGCTCGCGGTGTCGACCACGGCCGCCAGCAACAACCAAGTGGCCCTGGTGTGGGACGGCACGGCCTGGGGCCATGCTCAAACCCTGGGCAGCAACACGCACCAGACCTACTTCGAGATGAACGTGGCCTTCGAGCAGCAAAGCGGCCGCGCCATGGTGCTCTACGACAACTCGGTGGGTGATTCGCCCGACGTGCAGTTCCAGATCTGGGATGGCAGCACGTGGTCAGGCGAGCAAACCGTGAGTGCACCGGCTGGCATCAACAACGGCTATGAGTTGCGATCCACGGTGGTCGCAGCTGACAGCAAGAGCAACCGCCTGGCCCTGGCTGCCAAGGACGACCACGACCAGGTCTGGATGTCAGTGTGGGACGGCAATGCCTGGGGCAGCGAGATCGTGGCCACGACCTCTGGCGTGACCTTGCCCGAGAACCACGCCACCATGGCCCTTGCTTTCGAGAGCCAGTCGGGTGAGTTGCTCGCGGCCTATGGCAAGGCCACCGGCCCGAATGTGTACTTCCGGACCTGGGACGCCACCAATGGCTGGTCTGCCGAAGGCACGGGCCCCAGCATGGGCGCCAGCGATGTGCCCAACATCGTCAAGCTCTATGCCGACCCCTATTCCAACGGCGTGATGATGGGCGTGCAAGACAACGCACAGGACCTGAGCTTCACCCTTTGGGACGGCAGCGCCTGGGGCACGCCCACCGTGCTCGACAGCAACACAGGCGAGTCCTACCGAGAGAACTTCAGCTTCGTCTGGTACGTCAATGTGCCCACCATCACCAACCTGGATGGCGACGCATTGGAATACTTCAACGGCGACGGCACTGTGGTGATCGACCAGGGCACGGGCGCATCTGTGGTGGCGGGCGACCCAGCTGGCTACGCGGGCGGCAAGCTCACGGTGAGCTTCCAAGCCAGTGGCATCAATGCGGAAGACGTGCTGGGCATCTTGAACCAGGGCACAGGTACAGGCCAGATCGGCCTGAGCGGCAGCAATGTGAGTTACGGTGGCACCGTGATCGGCAGCTACAGCGGTGGCACCAACGGCTCGCCACTGGTCGTCAGCTTCACTGCGGGCGCGACCGATGCGGCCGTCAGTGCATTGGCCAGCCACATCACCTACCAGAACACCAATGCGGGCGTTCTCACGACAGGCGCACGCACCGTCCGCTTTGTGGTGACCAATGCCTCAGGCAAGGACAGCGCACCGGTCGACACCAGCATCGGCGTCAAGCTCACCAACCTGGCGCCCGTGTTGAACACCACCGGGGGCGCGCTGGCCTACACAGAGAACCAAGCCGCCACGGCCATCGACCCCGGCTTGGCGCTGAGTGACGCAGACAACACCACCCTGGCCAGTGCGAGCGTCAGCATCGGCACGGGCTTTGTGGCTGGGCAAGACCTGATGAGCTTTGCCAACCAGAATGGCATCACGGGCAGCTACAACGCCAGCACGGGCGTGCTCACTTTGAGCGGCACGGCAAGCCTGGCCAATTACCAAGCAGCCTTGCGCTCGGTCAGCTACAGCAACACTTCAGACAACCCGAGCACTGCCACGCGAACCGTCACCTTCACGGCCAACGACGGCAGCTCAAACAACAGCATCAGCACGGCCACCCGCGACATCCACATCACTGCCGTGAGCGATGCGCCTGTGCAAACCCTGCCAGGCACCCAGACCACACTGGAAGACACGGCCAAGGTGTTCTCCACCGCCAGTGGCAACGCCATCACGCTCAGCGATGTCGATGCCAACGGCGGCATCAGCGAGGTGACGTTGAGCGTACCCCGCGGCACCCTCACGCTGGCCAGCACACAAGGCATCACCTTCACGGTGGGCAGTGGCTCGGCCAACAGCACCATGACCTTCCAGGGCACATTGGCAGACCTGAACGCCGCCTTGGACGGCCTGCGCTACGAGCCTGCCAGCAACGACAACGGCAGCGTCACGCTGACGGTTTCCACCAAAGATTCAAGCCTGGTGCAACTGGACGCCGACCCAGCCTTGGCCGGGCACTACAGCTTCGATCTGAGCGCCAACCTGGGGGCTGACAGCGGCCCAGGCACCACGCAAAACGCCGTGGCCAATGGCACGGTGCTGAGCGTCAATGACGCCACCCGAGGCCAAGTGCTTTCGCTGAGCGGCACTGGCAGCCTCGTGGCGACTGGCCTCTTAGGCCAGCCCAGTGATGTCACGCTCGCCGCCTGGGTGAAACACGACGCCAGCCAGACGACACCCAGCGACGTCATCAGCCTGGGTGACAACGCCGTGATGCGCATCTTCAATGGCGCCACACCGAAGGTCGAGGGCTTATTCTACAACGGCAGTGCCTGGGTCTACGCCAGCTTCGACGTCAACATCAGCGATGGCAACTGGCACCACCTGGCCTACACCATGAGCGATGCCAACGACCAAGCCAGCCTGTATGTGGACGGTGCCCTCGTCAGCCAAGTGAGCACCACAGACTCCATCCAATACGTGCTCGGCACCGACACCTACATCGGCGACCACGGCAACGGCCAGCCCTACGCCTACGCAGGCCTGATCGACGAAGCACGCATCTACACACGCGCCTTGAGCGCCAGCGACATCGCATCCCTGGCGCGCGACCTGCCCCTGGTGGCCAGCGGCGGCATCACCCTCAACATCACGGCGGTGAACGATGCCCCCACGCTGGCGGGTACTGCGGCGCCGCTGGCTTACACAGAAGGCCAAACCCTTGCGGTGGCTCCCGGTTTGACACTGGCAGACATCGACAGCAGCACCTTGAGCGGCGCCACGGTCAGCATCAGCGGCAACCTGATCAGCGGCGAAGACGTGCTGGGCTTTGCCAACCAAAACGGCATCAGTGGCAGCTACAACGCCAGCACCGGCGTGCTCAAGCTCACGGGCCAGGCCAGCCTGGCCGACTACCAAGCTGCGTTGCGATCGGTGAGCTACACCAACACCTCGGCCAACCCAGACCTTGCTGCACGCACGGTCACGTTCCTCGTCGACGACGGCGGCGCCACCAATGCCACGGCCAACAGCTCGCGAAGCATCACGCTCACAGCCGTCAACAACGCGCCCACCGTGGTCACCAGCAGTGGCGATCTGGCTTATCTTGAGAACAGCGGCGCACAAGCGATCGACCCGGGCCTCAGCCTCGCCGACGTCGACAGCCCCACGCTTTCTGGCGCCAGCGTCAGCATCGGCAGCGGGTTTGTGGCCGGCGAAGACTCGCTCAGCTTTGTC
>JBEANX010000436.1:0-3897 GCA_041165245.1 Pseudomonadota bacterium | reverse complement strand
TGGTTGGACAACTTGGTCACCTTGCCAGCTTTCTCGGAGGCGGGTTGCATGAAGCCATTGCTGTCCTGGAAGGTCAAGGTTTGCGTGCTGAAACCTGCCGTGACGCCCACCTGATTGATCTTCATCGGCACGTAGTAGCTGGCCCCCTTGCTGCCCGTGGTGCTGGCTGCGGTCGAGGTGGGCCAGCTGACAGCCCGACCCCGCCAGTACCTGGCCAATGTGGGCAACTCAAAGCCGCCATTGCCCCAGATTGGGTCAAAGGTGTAGCCCACCACCTTGCCGGTGTTGTCCATGTCGGTGGCCACGGTGTTGTAGGTCGTGGGCGACTTCAACTCTGTCAGCGTGTAGGCGGACTGGGCGTGGCTGGCCAATGGCAAAGTGCCCAGCAAAAGCGCCAGCAAGGGGCTCAGTCGGTGCAAAGGGCTCAGGTGGCGGTTCATGTGAGTTCCTCGTTGTTTGGTGGGTGGGCTGAGCTCAAGGCTTGGCGTTGATGCGCACCCAGGTGCGGCTGGTGCTGCTTGGGCTGGCGCGGTAGCTGGTCAGGATGCTGCCGCTGTCGTTGATGGCGATGGGGCATTCGACCACCACGCTGGTGGACAGCTTTGCGCCCTTGCTGTTGACCTCTTTGACCAGGTCCAGCAACACGCCGTTTTTCCAGATGAAAGGCACCTTGTCGATGCAGCCCACCACGGTGCCTGCGTTGTTCATGTCGGTGGCATTGACCACTTGGTCATCGCGGCCGATGGTTTGCTTGGACGTGCCGAGCAGCACGAAGGCACTGCCCTTGACGGGGTTGCCGATGTCCTTGTAGCGCCAGTCGTTGGCCCCTCCCTCCTGTGAGCGTGGCACGGAGCGCCCCTTGGCCACCAGCACCTGGCCCGCGTTGTTGACCACGCGTGCTTCGGTTTGCAGCGGGCCCACCCAGCTCAGCTTCCCATCGGCCCATACCGCGGCCTGGATGTTGTAGTCCACACCCTCGGTCACCTCTCTGGTGTAGCCATCGATGGTGCCGGCGACGGTGCCCGAGTCATTGAGCGAATGGGCGTAAGTGCCCCAGACGCCCGCTGGGCGCTCCAGCACCTGGCTGACAGCCCCGTCCTTCACCAACACGGCGGCGGCGCCAAATGGGATGAGGTCGTCCCCTGGCGCCTTCCAGGCCGTGGCTGCCACCACACCGGCTTTGTTGGTGCCGCCCAAGGCCAGTTGCGACAGGTAGTAGGGCTCACGGTAGGTCAGGACCTCCTTGATGGTCCCGCCTTGGTCGGCGAACAGCGTGACTCCGGGGATTTGTTCGGCCGCGCTGGTTTTGAAGCCCAGGGTGACGCCCGACTCACCGATGCGAAAGGGCACGTAGTAGTTGGCGGTCTTGCTGCCTGTGATGCTGGATGCTGTGTTGGCCGACCACGTTGCGCCCTGCTGGCGAGCCTTGAGTGCGGGCGCCAACAGGCCCGTGCCAAACTCGGTCACCGCAAATGCCAGCACCGAGGTGTGGCCCACGACCTTGCCGGTGTTGTCCATGTCGGAGGCTTCCATGGCGTAGCTGGTGGGTGACTTGAGCACCGTCACGCTGTAGCTGGATTGAGCGAGGCTGGCGCTGGATGCGGCCGCCAGGATCAGGGCGGGCAGGGCATGGCCCAGTCTTGTTGCGCTCATTGGCATGGAAACTCCTTGAATGTGATTGATTTAACGAATCAAGTCTAGCTGTGGGCCTGGTCCAGAGTGCACAGGACAAGCCCTTGAACCTGCCTTGAGCGCCCCACGGAATGCCTCGCGAAACACCCCACGAAACAGGCGATTGGCCAGAACGCCCCAGATCGGCGAAAATCTCTGGATGAACGACGCCGTCCCCCCCCACGTCCTGTCTCAGCCTGCCAAGGCGCCCTTGACCGACACCGAAGCCAAGGCCAAGCGCCATGCTTTCGAGATGAACAAGCTCAGCAAGCGCCTGCACCGTGAGGTGGGCCAAGCCATTGCTGACTTCAACATGATCGAAGAGGGCGACAAGGTCATGGTCTGCATGTCCGGTGGCAAGGACAGCTACGCCATGCTCGACATCCTGATGAACCTGCAGCGCCGGGCGCCCATCCACTTCGAGTTGGTGGCGGTGAACCTTGACCAGAAGCAGCCCGGCTTCCCTGAGCATGTGCTGCCCGAGTACCTCACCAAGTTGGGCGTGCCGTATCGCATCGAAGAGCAAGACACCTACAGCGTCGTCAAGAAAGTCATCCCCGAGGGCAAGACCACCTGCAGCCTGTGTTCGCGCTTGCGCCGCGGCATCTTGTACCGCGTGGCCAAAGAGTTGGGTTGCACCAAGATCGCCCTGGGCCACCACCGCGACGACATCCTGGAGACCTTGTTCATGAACATGTTCTTCAACTCGCGCTTGAAGGGCATGCCGGCCAAGATGGTCACCGACAACGGCGAGCACACCGTGATCCGCCCCATGGCTTATTGCCGCGAGCAGGACATCGAACGCTTTGCCACCCACCGCGAGTTCCCCATCATCCCTTGCAACCTGTGCGGCAGCCAGGACGGCCTGCAACGCCAGGCCATGAAGGAGATGATCCAGGGCTGGGACCGCAAATTCCCCGGCCGCGTGGACAACATGTTCACCGCCTTGGCCAATGTGGTGCCTTCGCACCTGATGGACCGCAAGCTCTTTCCGTTTGCCTCGGTCAAGCCCACGCAGCAGCCCATGCCCGATGGCGACATCGCCTTTGACGAAGACGAAAGCTGCGGCACCCCAAGCGCCTCTGGCGGCACGGCCATCAAGCTCGATGGCTTGAGCCTCACGCGCAAGGTCGGTTCGGGCGAGCCTTCGCCCTTCGTGGTCGACGACGAGGCTGCCGAGTGATGGCCGCCACGGGCCGCAGGGCGCTGCTGGCGTGCAGCCTGCTCACCTTGGTCCTGGCCTCTGGCTTGAGTGGCTGCGCCAGCTTCAACCAGGTCTCGGCCGATGTGTCGAGCTATGGCCAGTGGCCGCTAGACCGTGCCCAGCCGCGCTATGTGTTCGAGCGCTTGCCTTCGCAGCAGGCCAATGCCGATCAGCAAACACGCATCGAGCAAGCGGCAGCCCCTGAGTTGGCACGCAAGGGCTTTGTGCGCGTTGAGCAAGCCGATCAGGCCGAGGTGCTGGTGCAAGTGGCCATGCAAGTGCGCACGGCCCCTGCGGTTTACGACGACCCTTACTACCGCCCCATGGACGGCCGCTTCTTTGGCGGCGTCTTCAGCGTGGGTGGCATCTGGGGCAACCGAGGTGGCCTGGGTGTGGGCGTGATGCTGGAGCCACCGCGCTCTCAGATGCAGGTCGATGTGCTCGTGCGTGATCGCCGCACGGGTCAGACGGTCTATGAAACCCAAGCCAAGCACCAACGTGTGGGCGCGGCCTATGAAGGCTTGATGCCTGCGCTGTTTCGCGCGGCCCTTTTTGATTTTCCGGCGCCAGGCATCAGCCCTCGGCGCGTGACGGTTGACGTGTCTGCTGTGGGGCCTGCTTCGGCAGCGTCAGCCGCACCTGCAGCCTCGGCCGCCAAACCTTGAAGTTCACACCCACATGAGTCTTTCCATCGTCATCATGGCTGCGGGCAAAGGCACCCGCATGAAATCCAGCGCGCCCAAGGTGCTGCACCGCATCGCGGGCAAGCCCATGTTGGCGCATGTGATCGCCACCACCTCGGCCTTGCAGGCCGAGCGCCTGATCGTCATCACCGGCCATGGCGCCGAGCAGGTCGAAGCACGCATGCGCGCCGACTTTGCCGATGCGCCTTTGAACTTCGTGCGCCAGGAGCCCCAGCTGGGCACGGGGCACGCGGTGCAGCAGGCCATTCCGGTGTTGCCCGATGAAGGCATCACGCTGATCCTCAATGGCGATGTGCCTTTGATCGAACTGGCCACCGC
>JBEANX010000435.1:0-2514 GCA_041165245.1 Pseudomonadota bacterium | reverse complement strand
ATGGGCTCGCTGGCCGGTGCCTTCCTGGCCTCCTTGATCATTGGCCTGATCCAGACCTTTGCGGTGACCATCGACGTCTCGGTGGCCTCGGTGATGCAAAGCATGGGTCAGCAGGTCAACTTCGACCACTGGTCCTACCCCTTCTTGCGCATCACGGTCTCGCAGATGGCGCCCATCCTGCCTTACTTGCTGCTGGTGCTTACTTTGATCTTCCGCCCCAAGGGCTTGCTTGGCACGCGGGAGGAATGAACATGTCCAACGCCGTTTATCGATACCAGCCCATCAACCTGGGCCGCTGGGTGGTGTGGAGCGCCTTTGCACTGGTGCTCCTGATTGCCCCGCTGTTTTTCACCAGCAACCTGGCCACCACGGTGCTCACGCAGATGGGCATCGCCGTGATTGCTTGCTTGTCGTACAACATGTTGTTGGGGCAGGGAGGCATGCTCAGCTTCGGGCACGCGGTGTATTCCGGCCTGGGTGGCTTTGCAGCCATTCATGCCTTGAGCATGGTCAACGATGGTCGCCTGCATCTGCCCGTCAGCCTGATCCCGGTGGTGGGTGGCGTGGGTGGCCTGGTGGTCGCGGCCATCCTGGGCTCGGTCACCACCAAGAAGTCGGGCACCATCTTTGCCATGATCACCATGGGCGTGGGCGAGCTGGTGTTTTCGATGTCGCTGATGCTGCCCGAGTTCTTCGGCGGCGAGGGCGGCATCTCGGCCAACCGCGTGGTGGGTGAGCCCTTCCTGGGCATCACTTTCGGGCCTCAGGTGCAGTTGTACTACCTGATCGCGCTGTACTGCTTTGTGTGCACGGCCCTGATGTTTGCCTTCACGCAAACTCCCCTGGGCCGCATGCTCAATGCGGTGCGTGACAACCCCGAGCGGGTTCAGTTCATTGGCTACGACACGCAACGCATCCGCTACTTCGCCTTCATGATCGCTGGCTTTTTCGCGGGCATTGCAGGGGGCTTGTCAGCCTTGAACGTGGAGCGTGTCACCGCCGAGGTGGTGGGCGCCCATGCTTCGGGCGCCATGCTGCTCTTCACCTTCCTGGGTGGTGCGTTGTTCTTCTTCGGGCCCATCATCGGCGCGGTGCTCATGGTGGTGGCGCAGGTGCTGCTGTCTGAGATCACCAAGGCCTGGCTGCTCTACCTGGGCTTGATCTTCCTGCTGATGGTGATGTATGCACCGGGTGGCATTTCCAGCCTGATCATGATGAACGTGCGCGTGGCAGCCTTTGGCATGTTCGGGCGGGTCTGGAGGACTTACCTGGCCATGCTGGCCGCGGTGCTGGTGTTCATGGGCGGCTTGGGCGCTATCGTGGAGATGACGTACCACATCAAGCTCAACCTGAGCATGGACTCGACCATGAAGTACCTGTGGTGGACGCTGGACACCCAGGCCAGCAGTTCGTGGGCCATCGCTTTGGCGGTGGCGGTGGTGGGCGGTGCGGCGCTGGAGGTCTTGCGTCGCAGCTTCAGCAAACGCTGGAGCAAGATCCAGGAAGACATCGAGGCTGAACTGGTTCGGCGCGGTGCCCACTGACCACGGAGCGCACACATCATGAGTACATCCCTTCCAACGGGTGGCGCGTCCGACACAGCGCCCAAGGCCCCTCGCAACATCGGCACCGCCATGGCGCTGGAGTTGCGCCAGGTGCGCAAATCTTTCGGTAAGACGGAGATCATCCGCGGCGCTGAGTTGGCTGTGCGCCAAGGCGAGCGCGTGGCCCTGATCGGGCCCAATGGCGCCGGTAAGTCCACGCTGTTCAACCTGATCAGTGGCCGCATGGCGCCCACCAGCGGTGAGATCCTGCTCAACGGCAAGCCCATCCACGGGCATGCGCCGTATGAAATCAACCGCCGCGGCCTGGCGCGCAGCTTCCAGGTGTCCAACCTGTTCCCGCGCCTGTCGGTGTTCGAGAACATCCGCTGCGCGGTGCTGTGGTCCATGGGCGAGCGTTATGCCTTCTGGCGCTTTCTGAGCAACCTCAAAGAGGTCAATGCACGCACGGAAGAAGTGCTGGACATGATCCGCCTGCGTCGCAAGCGTGACGTGAGCGCCTCGCTGCTCACCTATGCCGAGCAGCGCGCGCTGGAGGTGGGCGTGACCATCGCCGGTGGTGGCAATGTGATCCTGCTGGACGAGCCCACAGCCGGCATGAGCAAGTCCGAGACGGCCAACTTTGTGCAGATGATTCGTGAGGTCACCGAAGGCAAGACCTTGCTCACGGTGGAGCACGACATGGGCGTGGTCTTCGGCCTGGCCGACCGCATCGCGGTGCTGGTGTATGGCGAAGTCATCGCCTTTGACACCCCCGAGAGCGTTCGCGCCAACGAGCGCGTCAAGGAGGCCTACCTGGGCTCCACGCTGGCGGAAACGCAAGCGGCCGAAGCTGTGACGCACGCAGGGGTCTGAACATGCTGAAAATCTCCAACCTCCACGCCTACTACGGCAAGAGCCACATCCTGCATGGCGTGAACATGCACGTGAACGCCGGTGAAATCGTCAGCCT
>JBEANX010000434.1:0-4897 GCA_041165245.1 Pseudomonadota bacterium | reverse complement strand
CGGCGCGGTAGCTGAAGTTCTGGGTGGCGGGCAGTTGCAGGCGCAGCACCATCACATCTGGGGCGGCCTTGTGCAGGCTGATCACGCGCGTGGGCATCTTGACCACGGGGTTGTCGCCCAGGCCCACCACCTGGCGGGCTTCGAGCACCACATCGGTTTGTGGCGTGGCACAGCAGGTGAGCAGGTAGCCGGCGGCTTCTTCCTCGGCGCTCAGGGCTTTGGGCTGATGGGCGCCGTGGATCACGCGGCCTTCGACCAGCTTGCATTTGCAGTAACCGCAAGCGCCGTCCTTGCAGCCATAGGGCAAGCCCACGCCCGCTTGCAGGGCGGCGCTCAGCACGGTGTCGTCGCGCTGCATGGTGAACTGGCGCCCGCTGGGCACCACCGTGACGGAAAAGCTCATGAAGTCACCTCAGGGGAGGTCAGAATCGGGTGAACCCAGATTGTCCCTCAGCCGCTCCCTTTCTTTGCCCGACCATGTTCAATGCCCAACCCACCCGGTGCCGACAATTCCGCCAGACGCGCGTGCTCATCATCGGTTGCGGTGACGTGGGCTTGCGTGCGGCCCAAACCTTGTTGCCCAGGTGCCGCGTGTTGGCCATGACATCGACTTCTGAGCGTGTGGCCGAATTGCGTGCCAAGGGCATCACACCCTTGTTGGGCAACCTCGATGCGCCCGCGAGCTTGAGCCGCCTGGCTGGCCTGGCCCCCCATGTGCTGCACCTCGCCCCACCACCTGGGCAGGGCCAGCATGACCCTCGAACCCAGGCTTTGCTCACGGCCTTGAGCTGCCGTGGGCGCGTGCGCTCGCTGGTCTACGGCAGCACCACGGGTGTGTATGGCGATGCCCAAGGCGCTCGCTTTGACGAGACCCGAGCCGTGAGCCCCACCACCGACCGCGGCCAGCGCCGTGTGGATGCCGAACGCTGGGTGCGCCAATGGGGGCGCCTGATGGCCGTGAGCCAGGGCACGCGAGCTTGCAGCCTGCGCATCCCTGGCATTTATGCCGTGGGCCGCGAAGGCGGTGACCCGCGTGAGCGTGTGCGCCGCGGCTCGCCCGTGCTGCAAGCGGCGGACGACGTCTTCACCAACCACATCCATGCCGATGATTTGGCGCGCGCCTGCGTGCTGGCCCTGTGGCGCGCCAAGCCCCTGCGCCCCTTGCACATCTGCGACGACACCGAGATGAAGATGGGCGATTACTTCGACCGAGTGGCCGACTTGGCAGGGCTGCCGCGCCCGCCGCGCATCAGCCGGGCCGAGGCCCAGGCCACGCTGAGCCCCATGCAGATGTCCTTCATGAGCGAATCGCGGCGCCTGCTCAATGGGCGCATGAAACGCGAATTGCGCTTGAGGCTGCGCCACCCGCAAGCGCCCGTGTTGGCCTGAGGGCCTCCCCCCCAAAGGGCATGCCCACCCTTGGGGGATGGGGGTGTTGGCTGACCCCGCGCGGTGATATGGTGCGCTCCTTTGCACATGGTGCAAAAAGACACGCATTCATCACACTTTGTTCGGGAGGCTTTTCATGGCTCAACATCTGGCAACACGCCGCCATTTCCATGCATCGTTGGCTCAGGCCCTGCTGGCCTTGAGCGCAGGTCTCGTTGCAACGGCTACGGTGGCGGCACCCAGCCAAATCGTGGTTTTTGGCGACAGCTTGTCGGACACGGGCAATGTGCAGGCTGCCTTTCGCAGCACGCTGAACATCCAGTTGCCCGATGCGCCTTATGTGAACGGCCGCTTCAGCAATGGGCCTGTGGCTGTGGAGGTCATGGCGCAGCAGTTGAATGTGCCCCTGAGCAGCCTGGCCTATGGCGGTGCCCTGACGGGAACGAACAACCGCATCACCACGGCTGGCGTGCTCACGGGAACTGGCACTCAAAGCCAGATCACGGGTTACATCGCAGCCCAGAACAACAGTCTGGATGCCGATGCCTTGTTCGTGGTCTGGGCAGGTGGCAACGATTTCTTCTCGGCACCTTCTGCGGCCACCGTGCAAACGGCCACGGCCAATTTGCTGGCAGACGTGACCTTGCTGTACCAGGCCGGTGCTCGCCAGTTCCTGATCCCAAACCTGCCTGACTTGGCCACTACGGCTGATTCGATCAAGGCGGGCCCCCTGGTGCAAGCGGCCGCGAATCAGGTCACCCTGGGTTTCAATGACAGGCTGGCTCAGACCTTCGCCACGGCCCAGACCCAACTCCTTGGATCCAAGATCGAGGTGTTTGACACCTACGGCTTGCTCAATGCCTTGCGTGCCAATGACATCGCCCAAGGCCGGGTGGTGGATGTGGGCTGCTGGACGGGCAATTTCCAGAACGCCAAAGGCACCCTGTGCAGCCAGCCTGAGAACTACTTCCTGTGGGACAACGTTCACCCCACGGCACGCATCCATCAAGCCGTGGGTGAGGCCTTTGCCCAGTCCAACATCGCCTTGAGTGCAGTGCCCGAGCCAAGCACATGGCTTCTGGCTTGTGTGGGTCTGGTCGGGCTGTTTGGGGCCGCCCACCGGGCGCGTCAGGCGCCTGGCCAATCGGCCTGATCAGGGCGCGGTGGTCTTGCTTTTGAATTTGCACCAGGGGCTCACGCTGCACTCCCAGCAGTGAGGCTTGCGGGCCTGGCACACATAGCGCCCATGCAAAATCAACCAGTGGTGGGCGTGCAGCATGAACTCAGGCGGGATGCGCTTGAGCAGCTTGAGCTCCACCGCCAATGGCGTCTTTCCTGTGGCCAGGCCCGTGCGGTTGCCCAGGCGGAAGATGTGGGTGTCCACCGCCATGGTGGGCTCGCCGAAGGCCACGTTCAGCACCACATTGGCCGTTTTGCGGCCCACGCCGGGCAGGGCTTCCAGGGCCTCGCGTGAGTGGGGCACTTCGCCACCATGCTGCTCGATCAGGATCTGGCAGGTCTCCAGCAGGTGCTTGGCCTTGCTTTTGTACAGGCCGATGGTCTTGATGTAGCTGCTCAGGCCCTCAAGCCCCAAATCGAGGATGGCCTGCGGCGTGTTGGCCACAGGGTAGAGCAGGCGGGTGGCCTTGTTCACGCCCACGTCGGTGGCCTGTGCCGACAGCAACACAGCGGTCAACAACTCAAAGGGCGTGGTGTATTCGAGCTCGGTCTCAGGCTCGGGGTTGGCTGCCTGCCAAGTGGCGAACATCTGGTGGATGTCGCCTGATTTCATCGCCGGGCTGGCCGCGTGCTTGTCGGTGGTTTTCGCGACAGGTTTGGTGGCGGGCTTGGCGACTTTGCGTGCGCCTGGACGGGGGGCGGTGCTCATGGCGATGGCGACTGGTGTCACTCGGTCAGGGAGGGGCGCATGATGGCACAGGTGCCATGTGGTGCATGCATGAACACCCTCGACACCGCTTGGAGCGGCTTACCGGCGAGCCTAGGCCGCGTTGTGCTCAGAAACCTGCAGCAAGCGCTTGGTGTTGGTGCACCGCCAGCACCTGGTGCGCGCGGGACAGCGGGTAGCGGTCCCGCACGATGCGAACCGCGCCCGGGGGGGTGTCGGCCAACACTTTGAGCACGCGCTTGACCGCTTGCTGCGAGGGGTGGACGACCACCAGGGCCGACACCTCAAAGAGGTGCATGGCGGGTTCGATGGCCAAGTTCATCAGTGCACGCATGGGTGGCTCCAACTTCATGGGCGGTTGTGACGTTGCCCACCGCATCAGGATGCATTTTTTGGGCCAAACGTGACACCGTGATGACCCGCAAATGGGTGCTTCAGCCTTCCTTGCGCCTGTTGTTTTGCCGGCGATTCATGAAAACCATCATGACCAAGCCCGCCAACACCATCAGCACCGTGCTGGGTTCTGGCACGACGCTGGTTTGCACCACGTTCGAGACGGCCAGCACCGTGGTGGTGTCAAAGCTGTCCATGTCGGCAACCACAAAACCCAGGCGGGCAGTGCCGTTGCTGGTGGCATTCAAGGTGTAGTGCTGGGGGCCTGTGCTCAGCCATCCGTTGGCATCGGCCGTGTTGCCCATGGGCGCGCTCAGCACGTCAGCCAGCTTGAACAGCTGGGTGTTGGCGCCTTGCGACCACACCAGCCATGCGGTGTCGGGCAGTGGAATGCCGCTGGTGCCTGTGTCAGGGCGAGCGAAGAGTTGCCAGTCCACCTTGAGCGTGTCACCCGCCAGGACGCTGAACTCTTTCCATGCGGAAGAGCCTTCCATGGCGAAGTGGAAGCTGGTGTTGTCGTCCAGCGCACCTGGGGTCAGGCCCACGGATGTTTCCAAGGTGCTGCCGCCTGCCACGGGGTTGTTGCCCGAGACGTTGAAGGCGCCTGCGCTGGCGGGGAAGTCATCTTGCGTGTCGGTGGTGGCGGTGCTCAGCAGGAGCGAGCTTTCGCTGAGTGTCAAGCCTGCGGTGCCATCGCTGCGCAGGGCCACGTCGCCAGCGGACGTCCAGCCGGTCAGGTTGGCCACGTTGGGCGTGTTCAGCACGGGCACGGCGTGGGCGGCCGCGGTGAAGAGCGATGCCAGAGCCAGCGCGGCCAGGCGGGTGGTGAGGGAGAACTGCATGGTGTCTTGCCTTGGAATGGGGTCAGGGGCTGGCCGTTTGCTCAGAGCATCAGGTCACGAGCGGCATTGATTTGCGAGGCCGTCACACCACGCAGGGTGACCAGGGGGCGGGCCGTTGATGGGCCGGCGCTGCCGTCTGTGTCAACGCGAACTTGGACGCCTGCTGCGGTGTCCACCAGGGTGATGTGGCCGCTCAGGAGCAGGTCCACAGTGCCAGCCGTGGCACGCAGCGTGGCAGCCAAGGCGGTCAGGTCGAGGCGGTCGCTGCCAGGGGTGAAGTCGGTGATGGTGTCCAGGCCATCTCGTGTGCTGCTGTAGACGATCACGTCGCGGCCGGCGCCGGTGGTGATCACGTCAGCGCCTTCGC
>JBEANX010000433.1:0-5058 GCA_041165245.1 Pseudomonadota bacterium | reverse complement strand
GCCCAGGTCGTCAGCGCGGACGCTGGACAGGCTGCCGCCGTAGCGGCCAAAGGGTGTGCGCAGGGCGTCACAGATATAAGCGTGTTGGCTCATGGCGTTTGTGTGTGGTGTCGATCAGGCCTGGACGAGGGTGACGCCAGGAGTGAGGGCTTGCAGGGCTTCAAAGCTGAGGCTGGGCGCGAGGTCAATGACCGTGCCCACGCCGCCCTCAAGGTCGATCACGGCGATGTCGGTGTACAGGCGGCTGACGCACCCCAGGCCCGTGACCGGGTAGGTGCATTCAGGGGTGAGTTTGGCCTGGCCGGTCTTGGTCAGGTAATCCATCATCACGTAGGTTTTTTTGGCGCCAATGGCCAGGTCCATCGCGCCGCCCACGGCGGGGATGGCATCGGGTGCGCCGGTGTGCCAGTTGGCCAGGTCGCCTTTGGCCGAGACCTGAAACGCACCCAGCACGCACACATCGAGGTGGCCGCCGCGCATCATGGCAAAGCTGTCGGCATGGTGGAAGAAACAGCCTCCGGGCAGCAGGGTCACGGGCTGTTTGCCAGCGTTGATGAGGTCGAAGTCTTCCTCTCCATCAGCGGGCGCAGGGCCCATGCCGATCACGCCGTTTTCGGAGTGCAGCACGATCTCCTTGTCGGCAGACAAATGGTTGGCCACAGCAGTGGGCAGGCCAATCCCGAGGTTCACCACCGAGCCATCGGGGATGTCGTGAGCCACGCGTGCGGCGATCTGGTCGCGGGTCCAGCGGGTGTAAGTGGCAGTCATGTGGGGGCTCCTCAGGCGGCGCGCTTGAAGCCACCGGCAGAGGTGGCCACACGCTCGATCTTCACCACGCGCTGTACGAACAGGCCGGGGGTGACAACGGTTTCAGGGTCCAGATCGCCGAGTTCGACGATCTCGTGCACGGTGGCAATGGTGGTCTTGGCGGCCATGGCCATGATCGGGCCGAAGTTGCGGGCCGTCATGCGGTAGTTGAGGTTGCCCCAACGGTCGCCCTTTTCGGCCTTGATCAGGGCGAAGTCAGCGTGGATGGGGCTTTCAAACACATACATCCTGCCGTTGATCTCGCGGGTCTCTTTGCCCTTGGCCAACTCGGTGCCATAGCCCGTGGGCGTGAAGAAGCCACCGATGCCTGCACCTGCGGCGCGGATGCGTTCGGCCAGGTTGCCTTGGGGCACCAGTTCAAGCTCAAGTTCACCCGCGCGGTAGAGCGCATCGAAGTGGTGGCTGTCGGCCTGGCGGGGGAAGGAGCAGATGATCTTGCGCACCCGCTTGGCGGCCAGCAGGGCCGCCAGGCCGGTGTCGCCATTGCCTGCGTTGTTGTTGACGATGACCAGGTCGCGCTTGCCGGTTTCAATGAGCGCATCGATCAGCTCATTGGGTTGGCCAGCGGTGCCGAAGCCGCCGATCATGACGGTGGCGCCATCAAGGATGTCGCTCAGCGCCTGGGTGGCCGAAGCCACGATCTTGTTGATCATGTGATTGCTCGAGGAAAGGTGGGCAGAGGCGCGCAGGTGTCTGAGCCGGCGCTTTGAATTTCTGCTGACATGCTCTTTTGTTTTGTGTTCTAATAGCGAACATGAATTCGTATGTAGAACATGCGCGAAGCTTAAGTGTGTTGGTGCTCCGTGTCAAGACGGGGCACCACCTGCGCACGTTCGTGCATGCGCCGCTCTGGATGAACCATGCTTGAAGACACCCTTGCCGCCGGCGATTCGCCGCGCCCCAGTGACACCTATGTGCAGTCCTTTGCCAGAGGGCTGGATGTGCTGCGCAGCTTTGGCGCGCAGGCCCCGGCGCAAACCTTGTCAGAGGCCGCCGAGCGTGTGGGCATGACCCGCGCGGGCGCACGCCGCATCCTGCTCACCTTGCAGACCCTGGGCTTTGTCGAAATGGAAGGGCGCCAGTTCAGGCTCACGCCCAAGGTGCTCGAGCTGGGCTATGCCTACTTGAGCTCGCAACCGTGGTGGAACCTGAGCCAGCCTGTGCTGGAAGAGCTGACCTTGCAGCTCAAGGAGTCGACCTCTGGTGCGGTGCTCGATGGGGCCGACATCGTCTACGTGCTGCGCGTGCCCACGCACAAGATCATGTCGATCAACCTGGGGGTGGGCACGCGCCTGCCGGCCTGGTGCACCTCCATGGGACGTGTGCTGCTGGCGGCCTTGCCAGAAGACGAGCGCGAGCAGCGCGTGGCCGCCATGGAGATGGTCCCGCGCACGCCCAAGACAGTCACCGACCCTGATGAGCTCCTGATGCAACTGGCCAAGGTGCGCCGCCAGGGTTATGCCCTGATCAATGAAGAGCTGGAGCTGGGCCTGCTGTCCATGGCCGTTCCTTTGCGCGATCGTTCAGGTCGCGTCGTGGCCGCCATCAATGTGAGCGCGCAGGCACGCCAAACGAGCGTGGAGCACATGAAGACGGCCTACCTGTCCAAGCTGCAAGAAGCCGCCCAACGCATCAGCGCCTTGATGCCCTGAACCAGGCGCTGCCTGCACCGCACAGCGCGATCAGGCCAATGCCGGTGAGTGACCAGGCATCGGGCACATGGTTGAACACCAGCCATCCCGCCAGCACCGCAAAGCCGATCTGGGCATACAAGAAAGGCGTGAGTTGCACCACGGGTGCTTTTTGATACGCCTTGCTGAGCAGCAGGTGCCCAGCGCTGCTGAACACGCCCAGCAAGACCAGCAGGCCCCAGGTGTGTGCGTTTCCAATGGGTTGCCACACCCAGGGCAGGGCCACGGCTGGCAGCATAGCGCCGATGAGGCCGCTGTAAAAATGCATGGTGCCCAGGTCATCGGTCTTGCCCAGCTCGCTGGTGAGCAACTGGTAAGCGGAGTTGGTGGCCACCAGGCCCAAAGGCAAGAGGGACGCCCAGCCGAACAGGCTGCTGCCAGGGCGCATCACGATGAGCACGCCCACAAAGCCGCCCAGCACGCACACCCAGCCCACCGTGCCGGGGTTCTGCTTGAGGCGCCAGGCCGAGACCACGCTCATCACGATGGGCGAGAGCATCACGATGGCCG
Organism: Pseudomonadota bacterium; assembly: GCA_041165245.1. GTDB lineage: Bacteria > Pseudomonadota > Gammaproteobacteria > Burkholderiales > Burkholderiaceae_C > Aquabacterium. The sequence continues at coordinate 2,029 of JBEANX010000433.1, read as the reverse complement.
TGAACTCGCCCACTGACACCACCTTGAGGCTCAGGAAGGCCAGCGCACTGGTGCCCACCAGCATCAGGCCGCGCATGAGGTGCAGGCCTGGCCTTTGCGTTTCAAAGAGGCGCTGCCGCTGGCTGGGCCAGAGCGTGATCACCGTCACCACCGCTTGAAAGGCATAACGAAACCACACAGCCACCAGCATGGGCACGGCCACGGTGACAAGCTTGGTGGTGGAATCCAAGGCTGCGAAGCAGGCCACGGCGGCCAGCATGAGCATCACGCCTTGCAGCGGGTGATGGGGGCGGTCATCACTGATGATCACCGGCCGAGGCGTGGGGCTCAGCGTCGTGATGATGCTGGCACTCAAGCCAGCGGGCGAGGGGCTTGGCGCGGTCAAAGCGTTTGCAGGAAGTCCTGAACCAGTTGGGTGAAGGCTTGTGGTGCTTCCAGCACGCTGATGTGTGAGGCCTCATTGATCACGGCCAGGCGTGCGCCGGGGATGGCTCGAACGATCTGCTCGGACATGCTGACCGGTGTGCCCTGGTCTTGTTGGCCAGCGATGACCAGGGTGGGCACCTTGAGCTGGCCCAAAGCCTCGCGGAAATCGATGGTGCTGATGGCCTGGCAGCAGCCCACATAGCCTTGCGGGCTGGCGCGCAGCAAGGTTTGGCGGGCACTGCGCTCCAACTCGGGCAGGGCGCCACGCACGGCTTCGGTGAAGTAGCGCTGCATGACCATGTCGGCAATGCTGCCCAGGCCCTCGGCCTGAACCTTGGCCACACGGGCTTGCCAGGCGGCCTGCGCCGCTTCGGGGTAGTGGCAGGTGCTGTTGGCAATGACCAGGGCCTTGATCAGCTCGGGGTGTTTGATGGCCACACCTTGGCCCACCATGCCGCCCATGGACACGCCCACCCACACCACGGGGCCGCAGCCTGCTTCGCGGATGACGCGTGCGGCGTCGTCGATCAGGTCGTCAAGCGAGTAGGGGCCCGATGGCGCATCGGATTCACCATGGCCTCGGTGGTCGTAGCGCAGCACTTGGTGGGTGGGGGCCAGTTCGCGGGCCAGGTGGTCCCACATGTGCACGTCCAGGCCCAGCGCATGGCTGAGCAGCACGGGCGTGCCCTTGCCCTGGCGCAAGATGCGCAGCTCAGGCGTGCTGAAGGTGCGATGGGTGGACACCCGGTGCTCGGGCGTGAGTGGGCGCGGTGCAAAGGTGATGCCGTGGGCCTTCATGACCTCGCCGGCCAGCTTGAAGGCCGTGTTGGCCGCCGGCACACCCGCGTAGATGGCCGATTGCATCAGGGTTTCCTGGATCTCGGCCACAGGGATGCCGCCGCGGATGGCTGCGCCGATGTGCAGCTCGAACTCCTCCCAGCGGGCCAGCGAGAGCGTGGTGGTCAGCACCAGCAGGCGGCGGGTGCGGTGGTCCAGGCCGGGGCGGCCCCAGATCTCGTGCCAGGCGTAGCGGGTGATGAAGTCCTGCCATTCGGCGGTGAACTCGTTGCCCTTGGCCAGAGACTGGTCAACCCAAGCATCACCCAGCACGGCGCGGCGGTTGCGCAGGCCCAGGTCGAAGTTGTCTGTGTGGTTCATGGTTAGTGTGTGCGTTCAGCGTTGTGCCAGAAAGCTCTGGCGCAGCGTCTTGAGTTGTTGTCGGGCCAGTTGGGCTGCCGGTTGGGCCGCCAGGGCCGAGTCGAACAACGGGGCCAGATCGCCAATGGCTTGAAGCTTCGGGTCGGCCGCTTGTGCCGCCAGGGCCACGTCGCCCAGATGCTGCCGTTGTTGCACGGCTTGCTGACACCATTGCTCGACCAGGTGATGGGCATCGGCCTTGCCCAGCACTTGCGCCACCTTCATGGACAGGGCCTCGGTGAAGACCAAGCCTTGTAGCGCGTCGATGTTGGCTTGCATGCGTTGGGGGTGCACTTGCAGGCCTGCGGTGGCGGCATCGGACAGGGCGTACAGTGCCCCGTGAGCCGACGCAAACAAACCGGCCCATTCGGCGCCTTCGGCCTGCCAGTCGCCCAGCCCACGCTCG
>JBEANX010000432.1:0-8188 GCA_041165245.1 Pseudomonadota bacterium | reverse complement strand
CAGTAATTTGTGAAAGTTCAAAAAAGACTGAGGCAAACCAAGGGTGATTCCTGGGCTAGAGTCCACCCATGTCTGAACGCCAAGATCTGCAAGGCCGGCGCATCGTGCTGGGCCTGTCGGGCGGCATCGCCTGCTACAAATCGGCCGAACTGGTCCGCCTGCTCACGCGCCATGGAGCGCAGGTGAGGGTGGTCATGACCTCGGCGGCCGAGTCCTTCATCACTGCTGTCACCATGCAAGCCCTTTCGGGCCAAAGCGTGGTCACCAGCCAATGGGATGCGCGCGAGCCCAACAACATGCCCCACATCAACCTGGGGCGTTGGGCTGAACTCATCTTGATCGCCCCAGCCAGTGCCGACTTCATGGCGCAACTTGTGCAGGGCAGGACTGACGAACTGCTCAGCCTTCTTTGCTTGGCGCGCCCGCGCGAGACGTGTGATTTGCTGGTGGCTCCTGCCATGAACCGCGAGATGTGGTCACACCCAGCCACCCAGCGCAACCTGGCGCAACTGCGCGAAGACGGCAGCTTCATCCTGGGCCCCGGGCATGGCGACCAGGCCTGCGGCGAGTTCGGCGACGGGCGCATGCTGGAAGCCGCCGAGTTGCTTGACGAAGTCATTGCCCATTTCCAGCCCAAGGTGCTGGCGGGCCAACGTGTGCTGATCACGGCCGGCCCGACCTTTGAGCCCATCGACCCGGTTCGCGGCATCACCAACCACTCCAGCGGCAAGATGGGCTTTGCCATGGCGCGTGCGGCGGCTGAGGCCGGCGCCGAAGTCACCCTGGTGGCCGGGCCGGTGCACCTGCCCACGCCACGTGGTGTCAAGCGCATCCATGTGATGACAGCACAGCAGATGTTCGACGCCGTGCTGCCTGCGGCCGCCTCGCACAGCGTGTTTGTGGCCACGGCGGCGGTGGCCGACTGGCGCCCAGCCAAGCTCAACGAGCACAAGATCAAGAAAGATCACGATCAAAAGGCGCCGCCCTTGTTCGAGCTCACCGAGAACCCCGACATCCTGGCCGCTGTGGCTGCCTTGCCCCTGCCACCTTATTGTGTGGGCTTTGCGGCTGAGAGTGAGAACCTGCTGGAACACGCCCGAGCCAAGCTGGCCCGCAAAAAGCTGCCCCTCATCGTGGGCAACCTGGGCCCCGCCACCTTTGGCCGTGACGACAACGCCTTGCTGGTGATCGACGCCGAGAGCCACCAAGCCTTGCCTGCAGATGGCACCGCAGCCGACAAGCTCACCCTGGCGCGCCAGCTCATGCAGGACATCGCTCGACGCATCTCCGCTCGCTGAGTCCCGCTTGGCCCACTGAAAAAACTTCCTTCCCCGACCGATTGCAGTCCTGCCATGACCACCACCGCCGTTGACCTCAAGATCCTCGACCCCCGCATGGCAGAGGTGCTGCCCGCCTATGGCACGCCCGGCAGCGCTGGCTTGGACCTGCGTGCCGGCTTGAGCGAGCCCTTGGTGCTCCAGCCCGGTCAGGTCGAGCTCATCCCCACGGGCCTGTCCATGCACCTGGCTGACCCCAACCTGGCCGCCATGATCCTGCCGCGCTCGGGCCTGGGCCACAAGAACGGCATCGTCCTTGGCAACCTTGTGGGTCTGATCGACTCTGATTACCAGGGCCCACTCATGGTGAGCTGCTGGAACCGTGGCAACAGCGCCTTCACCATCCAGCCCATGGACCGCATTGCGCAGCTCATCATCGTGCCGGTGGTGCAGGCGCAGTTCCGCGTGGTCAGCGAGTTTGGCGAGGCCACCCAGCGGGGTGAGGGCGGTTTCGGCTCGACTGGCAAGGGCTGATCACCGCTTGCGCGAGCCCAGGCGTGCGGTCTAGAGCCAAGCAAGCCCCCAGAAATGAGAAACGGCCCAGGCATCGCGCCTTGGGCCGTTTTCTTTTGGGTCAATGAAAAGCGCTCAGTGCAAGGTGCTGCCCGGGGGCACTTCCTCGTCCCGTGAGGGGGCCAGGGTGAAGATCGATTCGGCCACAGAGCCTTGCTCGATCTCTTCATGTTCTGCCTCGCGCACGCCGACCACTTGCAGGTTCAGGTTGAGCGCCAGCCCAGCCAGCGGGTGGTTGCCATCGAGCACCACATGCGTGTCGTACACCTCGGTGACGGTGTAGATCACATCGGCAGGCATGTCGGGCGTTTGCGCACCGGCAGGGGGCCCATCGAACTGCATGCCTTCTTCCAGCAGGTCGGGGAAGATGTCTGCAGCTTCGAAAAACACCAGCTCGCTGTGATAGTCGCCAAAGGCGTGCTCGGGCTCCAGAAACAGTGCGGCTTCAAAGCCCACCGATTGGCCCAGCAAGGCTTCTTCCACCTTGGCCAGCAGGTCGTCTCCACCGAAGAAAAACTCCATCGGCTCTTTCAATTCATCGATGAGCTCGCCTTGCGCGTCCTCAAGACGCCAGGTCAAACTCACGACACAGGGGTTGCGAATGTCCATGGTGCAATCATCTCACGAGCACAATGGCGGCCATTCCGAACTCATGCCACACGCGCCCGCCCATGACTGCTCGCAAGACTGCTGCCTCCAAAACGGTGGCACCCAAAGCCGCCGCTCCGAAATCTGTGGCACCCAAAACGGCCACCCGCAAAACCGCCAAGGCGGCTGACCCTTTGACCACGGGCTTGCCCCTGTTGGGCGGCATGTCGCCCGAGCAGTTCATGAAGCGCCACTGGCAGAAAAAACCGCTGCTGATCCGCCAAGCGGTGCCAGGGGTGAAGTTGCCCATCGACCGTGCGGCTTTGTTTGAGCTGGCCAGCAAAGACGATGTGGAGTCGCGCTTGATCATCCAAAGCCCTGCGAATGCAGCTGACGGTCCAAAGAGCCGCAAAAAAGCCGCTGCAGGTGGCTGGTCCATGGCGCAGGGGCCGTTCGCCCGTCGTGCCTTGCCCACCCTGAGTCAGGACCAATGGACCCTGCTGGTTCAGGGCCTGGACCTGCATGTGCCTGCAGCGCATGAGCTGATCACACAATTTCGGTTCGTGCCAGAGGCCCGGCTGGACGACGTGATGATCTCGTACGCCACCAACGGCGGCGGCGTGGGCCCGCACTTTGATTCGTACGACGTGTTCTTGTTGCAAGTGCATGGCAGCCGCCGTTGGCGCATTGGCCGCCTCAAGGACGACACCCTGGTGCCCGGCGTGCCGCTCAAGATCCTGCAAAACTTCGAGTGCGAGCAAGAATGGGTGCTGGAGCCCGGCGACATGCTCTACCTGCCCCCCCGTTGGGCGCATGATGGCATCGCACAGGACGAATGCATGACCTGCTCGATTGGTTTTCGCGCGCCCGAGGCCAGTGGCTTGGCGTCAGAGCTGCTCATTCGTGTGGCCGAGGGCCTGGACACCGACAAACGTGAGCTCTATCGCGACCCCGGCCAAGTCGCTACCACACAGCCCGGCCGCATGCCGGCCCAGCTGCAGGCCTTCGCAGCCGACGCCGTCGCCAAGATCCTGCGTGACCCGCAGCAACTGCAGGCCGCTCTGGGGGAGGTGATGACCGAGCCCAAGCCCCGCGTCTGGTTCGAGCAAGGCGAGCCCCTGCCGGATGACTGCGGTGCCAACTTGGCTGCAGCCACCCGCATGCTGTACGACGACAAGCGTGTGTATGTGAACGGTGAATCTTGGCGTGCCGCTGGCGCCGACATGCGCCTCTTGCAGCGCTTGGCCGACCGTCGCACACTGAGCGCTGCCGAGGTGTCGAATGCCAGCGACGAGGTTCGCGAGTTGCTCGACCAGTTTTCTGAGGACGGCTGGTTGCACGCCACAGCATCAAGCGGCTTCTGAGCCCGTCGCGTCAAACACTTGTCACGCATCCCATGGACCACCCCATCAATTCGTTGTTGCAAGCTGAGCGCGGCCGCATCGAGGGCTGGCCCGCTTGGGGCGAGCATGTCCGCGCCGCCTTGCAGGAGGCGGCCGAGCATGCTTCAGCCATTCACCTGCAAGACCCAGACTTTGCTCACTGGCCCTTGGGCGAGCGGGCCTGTGTGGAAAGCCTTGAGCGGTGGGTGCTGGCGCCGGGCAGGGCAAGAGCCACCTTTTTGGCCTTGGGCTGGGACGCCGTGGTGCGCCGGCACCCGCGATGGTTGCGCTGGCGCACGCCCTGGGGGCACCGCGTGGCGTGTTTGACAGTCCCAGAAGATCAGATCAGCAGCATGACGGGTTTTGCACCCTTGTTGTTGATCGAAGGGCGCTTGGCGCTGCAGATCTCAGACGCAGAACATGGCTTTGGTCACTGGAGCCGGGACGCAAGCACCGTTCGCGCCTTGTGGCTTCAGTGTGATGCTATTTCACAACGATCCCTGGACTCGGGGATCTCTGCAACCCTGGGCTTATAGGGAGTTGCCCGAACCTGCTTATAATCTCGGTCTGTATGAGGCTTTCCATCACGGTTTGCCTTATCCAAGAAACACCCTTGTCTCATTCCGTGGGACTGTGGGTAAAGCACATAGTTCCACGTACACCGTTTTTTGACACTCCTTTTGAGGATACAAGCATGAAAAAGTCGCTCCTGCTGGCTTCGCTGATCGCCGCCATGGCCCTGGCCGCTTGCGGTAAGAAGGCTGAAGAAGCCGCCGCTTCCGCAGCTTCCGACGTGGCTTCCGCCGCTGTTGAAGCCGCATCTGCCGCCACCGACGCTGCATCCGCCGCTACGGACGCTGCTTCTGCTGCTACCGCTGCCGCTTCGGAAGCCGCTTCCGCTGCTGTTGACGCTGCTTCGGCCGCTGTTGACGCTGCTTCGGCTGCCGCCAAGTAATTCCTGTTTTTCAGGAAACTTCAGAAAACCGCCTTCGGGCGGTTTTTTGTTGCCTGCTTCCAGAGTTCTTCAAGTGTCGCGTCCATCATGTGGCGCTCATGGTCAGCGGCAGGCAAAGAAAAACCCGGCCTTGGCCGGGTTTTTTCATGGAGCAGACAGGTCACTCATTCCAGGTTGGTGTTGAGTTGCTTGGCAACGTCGCGGCCACCCGCGGTGCTCGCTGCTTGCCCGGCAGCCGTTTGCACGGCCACGGTGGCTTCACCGTTGTTGGCTTGGACCACCAGGCGGTATCGGGTGATCGTGTCGGCGCTGCCCTTGCTGCTGAAGAGGTTGCCCAGCTTCTCGAACAGGCCAGGCTTGGCACCATCGGGGTTGCCGGGGCTGGCCAGTCGAACTTCATAGACGCCCTTGCTGCGGTCACGGTCTTCCACCGTGAAACCGCCGCGGTCCAAAGCCAGGCCGACGCGTCGCCAGGCTTGGTCGTAGTCACCAGAGAACGCCACGGTCAAGCCATCGGCCAGAACGCGTGAGCGCGGTGCTGCAGGCGAGCTGGAGGCAGCCACGGTGGTCTTCGCGCTGTCCTTGGGTGCACCCAGTTTGACCATCAAGCGCTGCAGCATTTCAGCTTCCAGGCCGGTGTCAGCGGGGCGAGACTTCCAAGTGGTCTGCTCCTTTTTGACGCTGTCGGTGTAGACCTCGACCAGCCCACGGTGGCTGATGTAGATGTCCGTGCCTTTGGCGGTGCGCTCGATGCGGGTGCGGAATTGATCTCGCTCGCCGGTGTCGTACAGGCTGTCAAACACCTTGCCAATCAGGTTGCGAACCCCGTCTTGAGCCAGCTTGGCGCGGTTTTCCGACCAGTTGGTTTCCATCAGGCCCGTGTTGGCTTGATCCACCGGCAACTCGAAGCCGTTGTCCATCCAGAACTCGCGCACCAAGGGGTAGATCTGCTCAGGCGCCGCCGTGACCGACAGCCAACGAACTTGGCCATCGCGCTGCAGCGTCACATTGCCCTGGGCATTGGCTGCCACCGAGGTTGAGGCGGCAGAGTTGGTGTTTTGGGCCTGTTGCGAGTAGGCATTGGCAGACACAGGGCCGGTGGCCGACTGCGTGAAGCGGCCCTGACCGGTGAGCTGGCTCAGGTCAGGCGGCACTTCAAGGTTCACCGACTTGCTGCCGCTGCTGCGGTAGTCGATCTTGTCGCCCGTGACAAGGTTGGAGATCGACGAGCAACCCGAAGCCAGCAGGCTCAGGGCGCAGGCTGAAGCGATCAGGGCCAGGCGGCCAGGTGCGTTTGCAGTCAACATGTGGTTTGGTGTGCCGGGGTGAGGTGTCTCGGAATCAGAGCAGGCCGCTGTCGCGCAGGGCGTTTTCAACGGTCTCGTGCAGCGAGCTGGACAGTGGCGTCAGGGGCAGGCGCAGGGCCGGGCCAGACTTGCCCATGTGGTTCAATGCCCACTTCACGGGGATGGGGTTGGGCTCACAGAACAGCTGCTTGTGCACGGGCAGGAGTTTCATGTGGATCTCGGTGGCGGTTTTCACGTCACCAGCCATGGCGGCCTTGCAGAGTTCATGCATGGCCTTGGGCGCCACGTTGGCGGTGACGCTCACATTGCCACTGCCGCCCAGCAGCATCATGGCCACAGCGGTGGGGTCGTCGCCCGAATAAATGCCAAAGCCTTTGGGGGCTTGCTTGATCAACCAGGCGGCGCGCTCGATGTTGCCGGTCGCTTCCTTGACACCGAAAACGCCAGGCAGGCTGGCGCAGCGGATCATGGTCTCGACCGTCATGTCTGCCACGCTGCGGCCAGGCACGTTGTAGAGCATGGTGGGGATGTCCACCGCCTCGGTGATGGCCTTGAAGTGCTGGTAGATGCCTTCTTGTGTGGGTTTGTTGTAGTAGGGCACGACCTGCAAGGTGCAATCAGCGCCGACCTTTTTGGCGTAGCGGGTCAGCTCAATGGCTTCGGCCGTCGAGTTGGCGCCAGCGCCAGCCATGATGGCCACGCGGCCAGCGGCTTGTTCGACCGACACGCGGATGATTTCGCGGTGCTCTTCGACGTTCACCGTGGGCGATTCGCCCGTGGTGCCCACGACGCCAATGACGTCAGTGCCTTCGGCGATGTGCCAGTCAATCAGACGGCGCAGGGTCTCGTAATCGACGCTGCCGTCGCTGTGCATCGGGGTGATCAGTGCAACGATGCTGCCAAGAATCGGTTTCATGTGCTTTCCTTCTCTCAGGGGATTCTAATGGGCGCGCTCATCCTTTTGCAGCGCAGCCAAAGCCATGCGGTCCACCAAGGCAGGGGCCAGCAGTTTCATCCAGCGGCCCAGTTTGCCTTTGAAGCTCATGACGATGTCCCGCTGGCGGCGGCCCATGCCTCGAACGATCAGGCTGGCGCAGGTGGCCACAGGCATGGCGCCGACCTCGTTCAGGCCGCTTTTGCCGGCGGCTTTGCCTTCGGCGTTGTAGCCACGACGGCGGATCTCGGTGGCCACCACGCCGGGGTAGGCCAGGGTGACCCCCACACCAAAGGGCAGGAGTTCGACCCGCAAAGATTCGAAAAAGCCGTTCATGGCGAATTTGGTGGCGGCGTAGGCGGTGCGCCCAGGCACACCGACCAGGCCTGCCAGGCTGGACACGGCCACGATCAGCCCCCGGCTGGCTTTCAGATGGGGCAAGGCGGCATGCGTGCACCAGGCGCTGCCCCACAGGTTGAGGCGCATGAGGTCCTCGTACCAGCCCATGTCGGCCACCTCGGCCAGTTCGGCATGGGCCGACATGCCGGCGTTGTTCACCAGGGTGTCGATGCGGCCAAAGCGGGCCATGGTGTCTGCGATGAGCCCGCGGCAATCGGACTCGACGCTCACGTCGGTGGGGCGCACCAGCACGGTGGCGCCCAAGGCCTCGCACGCACGGGCCACCGCCTGCAGCTTCTCGACATTGCGAGCTGCCAGCACCAATGCCACGGGGCGGCCTTGTGAGTGGGCGCCTGGGCGGGCCAACTGGCGCGCCAGTTCAGCGCCTATGCCTTCGGAGGCGCCAGTGAGGATGGTGACGTGAAGGTTCATGCGGGGCGGGTCAGCGAGCAGCGCAAAAGGCCCACAGCCGGTTCAGGTCAAAAGGAACAGGGCCCAGAAAGTACCACGCGAACACACCTGCCAGCATCAGCAAGACCACGCATCTGAGCAGCCAAATGCCTGTGGTGTGAGGGGTTGAAGTAATGCTCATGTGGCCCTCATGGGGTGTTCACGAGGCCAAGGCCAGCCGGCCCTTGGGTGGCTGCGTTTCCTTGATGGGCAGGTTCAACGCAGCGGCCATCAGGCTCAGGCCAATGGCGATCCACCAGACCACTTGGTAGCTGCCCGTGGCGTCATACAGGCGCCCAGCCAGCCAAACCCCCGCAAACGAG
>JBEANX010000431.1:0-12325 GCA_041165245.1 Pseudomonadota bacterium | reverse complement strand
CGAGCCCAACTGGTGCGACAAAAACACCAGCGCCCCTAACATCGATAAAAACCGCACGCCCAGCATCTGGGCCACGATGCCATTGGTGGGCGGCACGGTGGAGAGCCACAAAAAGCCCATGGCGCAGGCAAACAGGCTGACGCTCAGCGCAGAGGGCGCCTGGCTGATGAAGGCCAGCATGACCAGCGCCCTTAAACCATAGATGCCTGAGAGCACCCAGGCCTTGGGCCAGCGTTGCCCCAGCCAGCCCACGCTGTAGCTGCCAAAGATGTTGAACAGGCCGATCAAGGCCAGGGCCGTGGTGGCCACGGTGGCGGGCAATTGGTGATCACGGAGGTAACTGGGCAGGTGCACGCCGATGAAGGCCAGCTGGAAGCCGCACACAAAGTAGCCCGCCGTGAGCAAGAGGTAGCTCGGGTGGGTGAGGGCCTCAGTCAGGGCTTCCTTGGCGTTGGTGGGCTCGCCTGTTCTGGCCGTGCCAGGGGCCGCGGGTTGAGAGGGGGCAGGGCGGTCGGCCAATAGTTGCCATCCCAGGGGCGCGATCAACAGGGCCGAGGCTGCCAAGCCCCACAAGGCGTGTTGCCAGCCCAATTGGGCGATCAAGGTGCTGGCCAGTGGCACCATCAGGAACTGGCCGAAGGAGCCCGCGGCGGCTGTCACGCCCATGGCCCAGGAGCGGCGCTCTGCTGGCACATGCCGCCCAATGGCGCCGTAGATCACGGCGTAGGTGGTGCAAGACTGCGCCGCGCCGATGAGCACGCCCATGGTGAGCATCAAGGTCCATGGCGCGGTGGCCATCGACATGCCCAACAAGCCCAAGGGGTAGAGCACGGCACCCAGGAGCAGGGGGCGCGTGGCGCCTCGGCGGTCAGCCCACCAACCCACGAGTGGGCCCGCGGCACCCCACACCAGGTTCTGGATGGCCATGGCCAAGGAATAGGTTTCGCGGCTCCAGCCGCGCTCCATGCACATGGGCTGGAGCCACAGGCCAAAGCCGTGGCGAATGCCCATGGCCAGGGTGACCACCATGGCGCCGCATAAAAGCAGTTGGCCCACGCTCAGAGCGGGACCAGCAGGTGCTGCTGGCGAGGGCTGTTGCAAGGTCGGGGGGGCAGCGGGGGGCTGGCTCATGGCGGGGCGCTCGGGTGAACAGCGCCTGGCTGGGCACCCTCAAGGACGCGCTGCCGCTCAGACCTGCATGTTCATGATATCGGTATACGCCTGAACCAGCTTGTTGCGAAACTGAACCGCCGATTGAAAGCCCAGTTGGGCCTTCTGCATGGCGACCATGGTTTCTTCAAGGCTGACGTTGGGGTTGTCGAACTGCACTTCGCGCTGCATGTTCGAGGCCGTCTGCTGGCTTTTGCTGATGTCGGTCAAGGCACGAGAAAACGTGACCTGAAAGCTGGGCTCGACCTTGGTGGTCGGGGAGGTGGCACTGGCGCCGGTGGTGCCTTCCAGCCTGGCTTTGGCCTGAACCCGCTGGGCGACGTCGGCCATGCCCGCACTGGCTGCGGCCTTGGCAAAGTCGAACGGTTTCAGTTTCATGTCCATGCTGCCGATAGTAGGGGTGACCTCCAAACCGCAATGGCGGGAAGTGGCGCGCATTTGCTGGGCTGTTCCCGGCACTTTTGCCCGCTTGCCTTCCGAATAATGGGCTCGTTCTCGTGGGTTTGCGGCATCGTGTGGTTTCGGTGCGCAGCCCGCTCACCGAAAAGCCCATGGACGTCACGCTCGCACCCAATCAAGCCCTTGCGACCCAGCCGGCAGCCGTCATCGACGCGCCACCGCAGGGCTTCGCTCAGCGTGTGCTTGCGCTGCCCATGCAACGCAAGATGATGCTGGGTGGTGGCATGGCCGCCTTGATCGCACTCTTCGTGGCCATGGTCATGTACAGCCATGAGGGCGAATACCGGGTCTTGTACGCCAACCTGTCTGACAAGGACGGTGGCGCCATCCTGGCCCAGTTGCAGCAGATGAACGTGCCCTACAAGCACGCCGATGGCGGCGCAGCCATCCTGGTGCCTGCCGAGAAAGTGCATGACGTGCGCCTGAAGTTGGCCACGGCCGGCCTGCCCAAAGGCTCGGTGGTGGGCTATGAACTGATGGAAACCCAGAAGTTCGGCGTGACCCAGTTTCAGGAGCGCTTGAACTTCCAGCGCGGCTTGGAGGGTGAGCTCACCCGCTCCATCCAGGCTTTGTCAGGTGTGGAAAGCGCCCGTGTGCACTTGGCGCTGCCCAACCAGAACGGCTTTTTCCGCGAGCAACAAAAGGCCTCGGCCTCGGTGATCCTGACCCTGCACCCTGGCCGCACGCTCGACAAGGGCCAGGTGGCGGGCATCGTGCATTTGGTGTCCTCCAGCGTGCCGGAGATGTCGCCCAAGGCGGTGAGTGTGGTGGATCAGTCGGGCTCGCTTTTGTCGGGCCCCACCGATGGCACGGTCGACCAAGCGGGGCTGGATGCGCAGCAATTGCAATACGTGCGCCAGATGGAGGCCAACTTCACCCAGCGCGTGCGTGATCTGATCGAGCCCGTGGTCGGCAAGGACAACCTGCGTGCCCAGGTCACGGCCGATGTCGATTTCTCGCAGACCGAAGCCACGGCCGAAGAATACAAACCCAACCAGAACGCCGCCAACGCCGCGATTCGCAGCCAGCAAACCAGCGAGCAAAACGGCAGCAATGGCGCGGGCACGGCCACGGGCATCCCCGGGGCCGTGAGCAACCAGCCGCCCACGCCAGCCACCGCACCTGTGAATGGCGCTTCGCAGCCGCTGCAGGGGGCGCCAGGTGCCAACGGTGGTGGCGCTGGCGGTGCGAACAGCCGCCGCGACGCGGTGACGAACTACGAAGTTGACAAGACCGTGCGGGTGACGCGCAACGCCACCGGCAATGTCAAGCGCATCACGGCGGCGGTGGTCATCAACCACATCACGAAAACCGATGCCAAGGGCAAGACCACCACCGAGCCCATGAAGCAAGAGGAGATCGACAAGCTGACCGCCTTGGTCAAGGAGACGATCGGCTTCAACGAGCAGCGTGGCGATTCGGTCAAGGTGCTGACCGCGCCCTTCCAGCCCGTCAAGGACGAGCAACTCGAGGTGCCGATGTGGAAGCAGCCCGAAGTTCGCGACATGCTGCGCACCCTCGCTTTGCCCGCAGCCTTCACGGCCCTGGCCTTGATCGTGGTGTTTGGCGCGATTCGCCCAGCCATCAACGCCGCCAAGCCGCTGCCTGTCGAGCCTGAAAAGCCCGGTGTGGACGCCGTGGTGGACGACGCCACCGAGTTGCCCAAGCTCACCAAGCTGGGTCCCGATGGCCAGCCCATCGAGGAAGACGCAGAGCATCAGGTGGCGGTGGGCCCCGATGGCAAGCCGCTGCCGGCTCTGGAGGCCCCAAGCACCGATGCGCGCTTGGAATCGGCCCGCAAATTGGCCAGAGAGAACCCCATGGCCATGGCCAATCTGGTCCGTGGCTGGGTGAACAAAGACTGACCAGGAAGTGAAGCAGCACCATGGATGAACAAGGCCTGGAAGATGCAGCGATCCTGCTGATGTCCCTCGGTGAGGAGGAAGCCGCCGAGGTCTTCAAGCAGCTCCAACCCAAGGAAGTGCAAAGCCTGGGCGAGACGATCGCGCGCCTCAAGACCGTGCCCCGCGACCGCGTTGAGGCCGTGCTGGACCGCTTTGCCTCTGAATCGACCGACATGGGCATGCTGGTGGCCGACACCGACGAATACGTCAAATCGGTGCTGCGCAAGGCCCTGGGCGAGGAAAAGGCCAACTTGCTGATTGACCGGATCATCCAGGGGGATGAGTCCTCCGGCATCGAGAGCCTGAAATGGATGGATGCGGCCTCGGTGGGTGAAATGCTGCGCAACGAGCACCCCCAGATCGTGGCGGCCATCCTGGTTCACCTGGACCCTGACCAAGCCTCCATGGTGCTCAAGAGCTTCAGTGACCGCCATCGCAACGAGGTGATGATCCGCATTGCCACGCTGGACGGCATTCAGCCCAATGCGCTGAAAGACTTGAACGACGTGCTTTCACGCGTGCTGGCTGGTGGCGTGCAGGTCAAACGCCAGTCGCTGGGTGGCGTCAAACCGGCGGCCGAGATCATCAACATGATGGGCTCTGCGCTGGAGACCTCCATCCTCGATTACATCCGCGAATCGGACGGGGACTTGGCGCAAAAGATCATGGACAACATGTTCGTGTTCGACGATTTGGCCAAGCTGGACGACAAGGGCTTCCAGTCCTTGCTCAAGGAAGTGCAGACCGAATCGCTCATCATTTCGCTCAAAGGTGCCTCGCCAGAGATCCGCGAAAAGGTGTTCAAGAACATGTCCAGCCGTGCGGCCGAAACGCTGCGCGAAGACCTCGAATCGCGCGGCCCGGTCAAGCTTTCCGAAGTGGAAAGCGAGCAAAAGGAAATGCTCAAGATCGTGAGACGCCTGGCCGACGAAGGTCAGATCGTCCTGGCCAGCGGAGGCGACGATGACTACGTCTAACAAGACGCCCCCTGGCGCGCCCAGCAGTTACACGCGCTTCATCCCTCGCGAAGAACTCAAGGGCTTTGCAGCCTGGAACCCCAACTCGCTGGAAGACCCGGCAGCCACCCGCACTGCGCCTGGTGAGTCACCCGCTGGCGGTGGTGTCCACAAAGCGCCGTTTTCAGTGCGGGCCGGCATGAGCGAGGGCAGCACCGAGTTCGGTGGGCTCAACGAAGCGCCCAGCGACAAGGCCAAACCTGCCGCCAAACCGCAAGCTTCACGACCCGATCCAGCACCTGCGCCCACCCACAAAAGTGTCGGCCCCAAGGGCCAAGTGCCCAGCGCACCTGAGGCAGCCAAAGCGCCTGAGCCCGTGGCGCCGCCCCCGCCGCCCGTGGTGGACGTGGAGGCCTTGACCAAAGACGCACGCCAGAGCGGCTACAGCGATGGCTACCGCGATGGCCTGGCCGCTTTGGAGAGCTACAAGCAGACCCAGTCTGCCCAGATGGCGGCTTTCATGAACGATCAGGTGGGCGCCTTGGTGTCTGACTTGCACCAGCGCCTGGAGTTGCTGGAGGCGCAGCTGTCAGGCCGCATTGCTGGCGTGTCGCTGGAGTTGGCCCGCCAGGTGGTGCGCAGTGAGATCTCCACTCGGCCTGAGCTGGTGGTGGCCGTGGCCGAGGAGGCCCTGAGCACGATCCTGGCTTCAGCTCGCGACGTGGTTTTGCGCTTGAACCCGAACGATCTGGCCCTGGCCCATGGCTCGCTGGAGGAGCAACTCAAGGCCCGAGGTGCCCGCGTGATGGCCGACCCCCACGTGGGGCAGGGCGGTTGCGTGGTGGAGTCCGACATCGCATCGGTCGATGCCAGCGTCGAGTCGCGCTGGGCGCGCGTGGCCGCCGGCATGGGCATCGCGATGGACTGGCACCAGCCGCACAAGGCCGCTGGGCCCACCCACCTGGAAGTGCCCGAGGGTGACAGCCGCTGGCTGGATGACCTCACACCTCTGGATCGCCCTTTTGATGGCGCCGACCGCGATGAAAGCAGTGCCCCATGAACATGCCCATTCGAGCCCACCATGACGTGACGATGGACCGCTGGAGCCGCTTCCTGGACGACCTGGACGCTTGCGCCGGAGCCCCCATCTCGTTCGAGAACGAAGGCAAGCTGGTGCGCGTGGCCGGCCTGGTGCTTGAAGCCGCAGGCCTGAGGCTGCCAGTGGGCGCCGTGTGCGAGATCCACTCTGAAATGCGCCTGGAGGCCACGCCCGTGCTGGCGGAGGTGGTGGGCTTTGCGGGCGACCGCGCCTACCTCATGCCCACGGCCGAAGTGCATGGCCTGGCCAGCGGCGCCCGCGTGGTGCCGCGCGCCTTGCCGATCAACCCGCCTCTGTTTGGTCGCCCCAGCCACCCTTGGCGCCGAAGTGAAGACCGCACGCGCCACTTGCCCATCGGCGCAGGCCTTTTGGGCCGCGTGGTCAATGCCCAAGGTGAGCCCCTGGACAAACAAGGCCCTTTGAACCATGTGCGCAGCGAACCCCTGGTGCGCCGCCCCATCAACGCCATGGAGCGCGACCCGGTTCGCCTGCCGCTGGACACCGGCGTGCGCGCCATCAACTCGATGCTCACGGTGGGCCGTGGCCAGCGCATCGGCCTGTTTGCTGGCTCGGGCGTGGGCAAGAGCGTGTTGCTGGGCATGATGGCCCGCTACACCCAGGCCGACGTGATCGTGGTGGGCCTGATTGGTGAGCGGGGCCGCGAAGTGAAAGAGTTCATCGAAGACATCCTGGGCGAGGAAGGCCTGGCCCGCTCCGTGGTGGTGGCCGCCCCTGCCGACGCCCCGCCCCTGACCCGCATGCAAGGCGCCGCCTATGCCACCGCCGTGGCCGAGCACTTTCGCGACCAGGGCCTGCACGTGCTGCTGCTCATGGATTCGCTCACCCGCTACGCCATGGCGCAGCGCGAAATTGCCTTGGCCATTGGCGAGCCCCCTGCCACCAAGGGCTACCCGCCCTCGTGTTTTGCCAAGCTGCCGCAACTGGTGGAGCGCAGCGGCAATGGCCTGAATGGACACGGCTCCATCACGGCGTTTTACACCGTGCTTTCTGAGGGCGATGACCAGCAAGACCCCATTGCCGACGCGGCCCGGGCCATTCTGGACGGGCACATCGTGCTCTCCCGCGAGTTGGCCGAATCGGGCCATTTCCCGGCCATTGACATCGAACGCTCAGCCTCGCGGGTGATGACCAATGTGGCCACGCCCGAGCACATCGATTCATCCAGGCGCTTTCGCCAGCTCTGGTCGCGCTACAACAAGGCGCGAGACCTCATCCAGCTGGGCGCTTACAGCCCGGGCAGCGACCCAGAGCTCGATGCCGCGGTGCGTGCGCACGGCCACATGGTCGCCATGCTCCAACAAGACATGCATACACCCTCCAATTTGGGCGACAGCGTGGATCACCTGCATGCCATCGTTCGATCGTGACCTCGCCAGCAGCACCCAGTGAGCGCGGCGAGCACGAACAGGAGTAAGCAGTGAGTCAGGCAGACACGGGATTGATTGCCCTGCTGGAGCAGGCCCAAAAGGCGCGCGATGAGGTCTTTTCGCAGGTGGAGAACGCCCGCAGAGCGCACGAGCAAGCCCGCCAGCAGTTGCAGTCCTTGCATGACTTCAGGCAGCAGTACCAGGACCGTTGGCGCCAGCAGTTCAGCCAGGGCTCGGGCATGGAGATCATGCGCAGCTACCAGGAGTTCATGAACCGCATGTCCGAGGCCGAGGTCGAGCAGGCGCGCCGCGTGGAGATGGCTTTGTCATCGGTGGAGCGCCTGCGTGCCGTGTTGATCGAACGTGAGAGGAAAGTGGCCGCCGTGACCAAGCTGATGGAGCGTCGCGCCAACGAGCAGTCCTTGAAGGAGCAGCGCCGGGATCAGAAGGCCACCGATGAAATGGCCTCCCGACTGCACGCCACGAACCGAAGCGGGCCTTTGTCGGCCATGCCCGCAAGCAGTTCCCCATGACCGACACCCGCACCTGAGAAGGGGACGCCCATGAGTTCGAACCTGACACCATCGCTGCCTTCGGGCAACCACCGCAGTGCGGCCGCCCATGCGGTCGATGCGCTTTCTGGCGTGTCGTCCACTGCAGCTTTGAATGCGCGCGGCCAGACCGAGTCTGACAGCCAGGCCTTTGCCCGTTGGATGGCGCAGTACAGCCAGAGCGAGCCTTTGCGCCAGGCGCCGGCCACACCGGCTGCGGCCTTGCCGCAAGCTGCTCAAGCACAGACTGCGGTGCGCGAGCCAGCCAAAGTGCCCCAAAAAGCGCCACCGCTGGCACCTCATGCCACCCAGGTGGCCATGAATGCTGCCAAACAGACCACACAGGGTGCACAGGCCGAAACGGCCGCCAAGCCTCAAGCCCAAGCGCAGGCGAGACCCACTGCCAAGGCGCAGCCCAAGCCCACCACCAAGGGTGCGGAGGCCGCGAGCCATGACGCCAAGGTGGACAAGGCCGATGCAGCCGACAAGCCCGAGGAAGCCGACCGCGCCGACAAAGCCTCGAGTGCCGATTCGCAAGGCCAGCCCGTGGTCTTCACCACGGCGCAAGGCGAAGCCACAGCCTATGTCAAAGAGTTGCAACCCCCAGCCCACGTCATGCCTGGAGACCCGGCGGCCATGCTGGCTTGGCTGTCCACCTTGGCCCAAGCCCAAGGCCATGCCCAGGACCCTGTGGCGGAGACCGGCACGGGCGAAGCTTCAGGCCGTGCTGCACTTGCAAGCGGGGTACCCGAGTTGGGTGGCGATGCCTCAGGCGCAACCTCACCACTGGCCTGGGCGGTGCAAGGCGTAACGCAGGACCCTGCCTCTGGCGGCCAAGACCCTGGCAAGGAGGGGGCCCCAAGCGAGGACGATCGCCATGGGGCACTCTCGCTCGCAGGCCTGGGCATGACTGAGGCCCAAGACACCACAGCGCTGAAAGATGCCGCCTCCTTTGGCGCTTTCATGAGCCAGGCGCTCACCCGCACCCCCGATGCCTTGACGCGCCAGGAAGCGACGCACCACACGGACAGTTTGCCCACGCCCCCCAGCAGCCCTGAGTTTGCGCAGGCTTTGTCCGACAAGGTCGGCATGTGGGTCACTGGCGCAGCGCTAGAAGGCCCCATGACAGCTGAGCTGCGTCTGAACCCGGCCGAGTTGGGCCCCGTTCACATCCGCATTGAATTGGACGGACAAACCGCCCAGGTCGACTTTGCCGCGCAAGCCCTGGAAACACGCCAAGCCATCGAGGCCAGTTTGCCCATGCTCTCCGAAACGCTGGCCCAGGCCGGTCTGAGCTTGTCTGGCGGTGGCGTGTCTGACCAGCCCCAGCAAGCCTGGGCACAGGCCCAAGATCAGGCTTCGGGAGAACAAGGCCAAGGTCGCCGCGCCAGCATCGGCGGCGGTGCAGGTTTGAACCCCCAAGAGCCTTTGGGTACGCCACCGGCGTCGCGCTTACCACGTGGGCGCGCCGGTGGCCTGGATCTCTACGCGTGAATCAGGCAGCTTTCGAGCGGCTTATTGGCACATTGCAAAAAGTGCCTGCTTTGAATAATCAAGCCTAGTTGCCCACGGAGAGACCAGACCATGTCAGCCGCACCAGCCCCCGCCGCACCAGCCGAAGGCGAAGCCCCCAAGGGCGGTAAGAAAAAGCTCATCATCATTGGTGCTGCCGTGGCTGTCTTGCTGGCAGGCGGTGGCGGTGGCTACTTCTACATGGCCAAGAAAAAGGCGGCTGAAGAGGCAGCTGCCGCCGAGGCTGATGGCGGTGGCGAAGAAGCGGAAGCCCACGCCGCACCGGCCAAAAAGGCCCCCGCCCATGACAAGAAGAAGGATGAGCACGCAGGGCCACCGGCCTTCGTTCCCCTGGATCCCTTCACCGTCAACTTGACCGATCGTGATGTGGATCGCTTTGCCCAGATCGGCATCAACCTGCAGGTCGATGACGCCAAGGTGGCCGAAGAGATGAAGGGCTACATGCCGGCCATCCGCAATTCGATCCTGCTGATCCTCTCTCACAAGAGTTCTGAGCAGTTGCTCAGCTTGGAAGGCAAAGAAAAGCTGGCCGAAGAGATTCGCCGTGATGCAGCCCGTGCCATGGGCTACGAGATCGAAGACCCAGACGAAGAAGACGACGCCCACGCCGAGAGCGAAGCACCCAAGAAGAAAAAGAAAAAGAAGAAAAAGGTCGAGTCCTACAACCCGATCGTGCACGTGCACTACGCCACCTTCATCGTTCAGTGAAGACCCCCGCAGGCCAGAAAGCAGTGTGAGCGGCCATGAGTCAACAGATCCTGTCACAAGACGAAGTCGATGCCCTTTTGCAAGGCATCACCGGCGAGAGCCAGAAGCTGGAGCAGGAAGACACTCCAACCGAGGGCATCCGCGACTACAACCTGGCCAGCCAGGAGCGCATCGTGCGTGGGCGCATGCCCACCATGGAGATCATCAACGAGCGCTTTGCCCGCAACATCCGCGTGGGCCTGTTCAACCTGATCCGCAAATCACCTGAGGTGTCCGTGGGTGGCATCAAGGTGCAGAAGTACAGCGCCTTTTTGCGCGAGATCGTGGTGCCCACCAACTTCAACATCATGGCCATCCGCCCCTTGCGCGGCTCGGGCCTGGTGGTGTGCGACCCGACCCTGGTCTTTGCCGTGATCGACTCGCTGTTTGGCGGCGCCGGCAAGTTCCACACCCGCATCGAAGGGCGCGATTTCTCGCCCACCGAGCAGCGCGTGATCTTGCGTCTGGTGGAGGTCATCTCGGCTGAATATGCGCGGGCTTGGAAGGGCATCTACCCCGTCGAGCTGGATTACCAACGCTCGGAGATGCAGCCCCAGTTCGCGACCATTGCCACGCCCAGCGAGATCACGGTGTGCACCTCCTTCACGCTGGAGATTGGCGACACCAGTGGCACGGTGCATTTCTGCATCCCTTACTCCACGTTCGAACCCATCCGGGACATCTTGTACTCGTCCATCCAGGGTGATTCTGCTGAGCCGGACCGCCGTTGGGTGAAGTTGCTTTCGCAGCAAATCCAATCGGCCAATGTGGACCTCGTGGCCGACCTCGCCCGAGCGCCCGCCACGGTGGAGCAACTGCTGGCACTCAAGGCAGGCGATTTCATCGAGCTGGATCTCAACCCATTGATCGAAGCCAAGATCGATGGGGTCCCCATCATGGAGTGCTACTACGGCACCTCCAATGGCAAGTACGCCTTGCGCGTCGAACAAATGCTGAACGCAGCTGGCACCGGCTGGCTGGGAGACAAACATGAGTGAAGCTGCTGAATTCCCCCCGAGCGATGGTGCTGCCGACCCCGAGCAAGATGCGATGGCTGCTGAGTGGGAGGCGGCGCTGGCCCAGCAGACCTCCTCTGGCAGCGGCGGCAACACGGCCTCTGAAGTGACAGACGCGCCTCAACAAGTCACGCCCGCGACGTTTGCCAATTTTGCGCCTGCACCTGCCAGCCCTGCAGGCAATGACCTGAACATGATCCTGGACATCCCCGTGCAACTCACGGTGGAGCTGGGCCGCACCCGCATCCCCATCAAGAACATCCTGCAATTGGCGCAGGGCTCGGTGGTGGAGCTGGACGCCATGGCTGGCGAGCCCATGGACGTGCTGGTCAATGGCTTTTTGATTGCCCAGGGCGAAGTGGTGGTGGTCAACGACAAGTTCGGCATTCGCCTGACCGACATCGTCACCCCTTCAGAACGCATGCGGCGCCTGAGCCGTGGCATGTGAGCCAAGGAAGTTCCAAGCATGCAATCCACCGGACTGATGATGCTGTGGTTCCTGGTCGTGCTGGCCCTGATCCCCGTGACCTTGTGGCTGCTCAAGCGAAGTGGCTGGACACCCAAGGGTGCTGCAGCGCAAAGCCCCTGGCCCATGAAGACCTTGGGCCAACTCCCACTCGGCCCGGGCCAACGCGTGGTCACCATCGAAGTGGGCTCGGGCGCTGACAAGACCTGCCTGGTGCTGGGCGTGACCGCCAACAGCATCACCACCTTGCACCACATCAAGCCTGCCGCCTCGGCTGATTTCGGCCAAGTCTTGCAGCAATCACAAGCCATGCAAGGCGTCACTGGGAGCGGTTTGTGATGGACCCGATCCACTTCATCCGCACACGCAAGACTTGGTCCACCCAGGCCAGCGGCGGGCAGCTTCTGCTGGCACTCACCGTGTTTCTGATCCTGTTGGTTGTCTCAGGCCTTGCAGAGGCTCAGACCATCCAGGCCGCTGGCGTGCCTGCGCCCTCCGGCAGCACCTTGCCTTTGATGGTGGGGCAGGGCGGGGGCGCCAGCTACTCGGTGCCCATCCAGACCTTGCTGTTCTTCACAGCGCTGAGCTTTTTGCCCGCGGCCCTCTTGATGATGACGGGTTTCACCCGCATCGTCATTGTGCTGGGGCTGGCCCGCCAGGCCATTGGTGCGCAAACGGCGCCACCCAATCAGGTCATCATCGGTTTGTCGCTGTTTCTCACGCTGTTCGTGATGGGCCCTACGCTCGACAAGGTCTACAAGGACGCCTACGAGCCCTTCTCGACCAACCAGATCACCTTCACCGAGGCGCTGGAGCGAGGCCAGGCCCCGCTGCGCCAATTCATGGGCAAGCAGACGCGCCAGTCTGACCTGCAGCTCTTTGTGAAACTGGCCAAGTTTGAGGGCGAGATCACGCCCCAGGCCGTGCCATTTCGGGTGCTGGTGCCGGCCTTTGTGACCAGCGAGCTCAAGTCAGCGTTCCAGATTGGTTTTCTGATCTTCATTCCCTTCCTTGTGATCGACATGGTCGTGGCCAG
>JBEANX010000430.1:0-4251 GCA_041165245.1 Pseudomonadota bacterium | reverse complement strand
AAGACATCCTGGACATGGGCTTGCACGCGTTCGCGATGAGCCGCTTCGCAGGGGTGTGGAGCGGCATGAAGACGATCCAGCAGATCGTCGAATCGACATCGAGCGTGTACGTCGACCCGGACCGGGTGGACATCGTGATTCCCACCGACTTCCCGATGCCCGAAGGCGGCCTGCACATCCGCTGGCCCGACACGGCCCTGGCGCAAGAGGCGCGCCTCATGGACTTCAAGTGGTATGCGGCCTTGGCCTATGTGCGCGCCAACAGGCTCAACCACACGGTGATCGATTCGAGGCACGCCCGCTTGGGGCTGATCGCCAGCGGAAAGGCCTACAACGACATGCGTCAGGCCCTGGTCGACCTGGGCATTGATGATGGGTTGGCGGCGCGCATTGGGCTGCGTGTTCACAAGGTGGGTGTGGTGTGGCCACTCGATGCGCACATCACCCGCGAGTTCGCGACCGGCTTGCAAGAGATCCTGGTGATCGAAGAGAAACGCCAGGTCATTGAATACCAGCTCAAGGAAGAGCTCTACAACTGGCGCGAGGATGTGCGCCCCAACGTGCTGGGCAAGTTCAGAGAACCCGAGGGTGATTTCACCGGTGGCGAATGGGCCATGCCCAACCCAGCCTCGCGCTGGTTGCTGCGCGCCAAGGCCGACCTCAACCCCGCGATCATTGCCCAAGCCATTGCGCAAAGGCTGGCGCGCACGGGCTTGCTGGCTTTGCTGGATGCGGGCGTGCGCGAGCACATTGCCTCGCGTCTGGCCGTGATCGAGGCCAAGGAGCGCGAAGCCCAGGCCTTGCTGAACGCAGGCACCCAGAGCGCCGAGCGCCCACCCTGGTTCTGCAGCGGTTGCCCGCACAACACCTCCACCCGCGTGCCCGATGGCTCACGCGCCATGGCGGGCATTGGCTGCCACTACATGGTGAACTGGATGGACCGCAGCACCAGCACCTTCACGCAGATGGGCGGTGAGGGCGTGAGCTGGGTGGGGCAGGCCCCCTTCCTTGATGAGCCCCATGTGTTTGCCAACCTGGGCGATGGCACCTACTTTCACTCGGGGCTGCTGGCCGTGCGCCAGGCCATCGCGGCCAAGGTCAACATCACCTACAAGATCCTCTACAACGATGCGGTGGCGATGACGGGCGGCCAGCCATTGGACGGCACCATGCACGTGCCCGAGATGACCCGCGAGCTGCAGGCCGAAGGCGCGCGGCGCATCGTGGTGGTCACCGATGAGCCCGAAAAATACGAGCCCGAAGAGGTGGCCCGTTTGCTGGCCCCTGGCGTGAGCGTGCACCACCGAGATGAGCTCGATGCCCTGCAACGCGAGCTGCGCGAAGTGCCTGGCTGCACCGTGCTGATCTATGACCAGACCTGCGCCACCGAGAAACGCCGTCGCCGCAAGCGTGGCACCCTGGCGCCGGCCAGCACCCATGTTGTGATTCACGAGGCCGTGTGCGAAGGCTGTGGTGATTGCTCGGTGCAATCGAATTGCCTGAGCGTCGAGCCCGTGGACACGGTGATGGGCCGCAAGCGCCGCATCAATCAGCACAGTTGCAACCAGGACTTGTCGTGCGTGAAAGGCTTTTGCCCGAGCTTGGTGACCGTGCAAGGGGCAGATGGACAGGCGCCACGCCTCAAGGCCGGTTTGACTGCGCCCTCGCTGAAGGCACGGCCTGACGTGTACACGATGCCCACCTTGCCAGAACCGAGCGTGCCTGCTGCACCCAGCCCTTGGGGCATCGTGGTGGCGGGCATTGGTGGCACGGGCGTGATCACCATCGGTCAGTTGCTGGGTGTCGCGGCACACCTGGAAGGCAAGGGCGTGATCACGCAAGACTCGGCCGGGCTGGCCCAGAAGGGTGGCGCGGCCTGGAGCCACATCCAGATCGCCGATGGCCCCGAGGTGCTGCACACCACCCGCGTGCCCACGGCCGAGGCCGACCTGGTCATCGCTTGCGATGCCATCGTGGCCAGCCAACCCACCACCTTGAGCGTCATGGCCAAGGGCCGCACGCGCATGGCTTTGAACACGCACGGCACGCCCACGGCCACCATGGTTCATCAGGCGCAGTGGCAGTACCCACATGCGGCTTGTGGCGAGGTGCTCAGTGCAGCGGTGGGCCCTGAACATTTGGGTCGACTGGATGCCCAGCAATTGGCCGAGGGCTTGCTGGGTGATGCGATTTTTGCCAACCCCTTGTTGTTGGGCTATGCCTGGCAAAAGGGCTGGGTGCCGCTCAGCCATGCGGCCTTGCGCCGGGCCATCGAGCTCAACGAGGTGCAGATCGAGCGCAACCTGGCAGCCTTCGAGTGGGGCCGACAAGCTGCCCATGAGCTGGCCGCCGTGCAGCGCCTGGCCCTGCCCGCGCAAGCGGTGAGCTTTCACAAGCCGGCGGTGCAGGCCTTGAATGAACTCATCGCACACCACACGGCCTTCTTGCAGGCCTACCAAGATGCCGCCTGGGCGCAGCGTTACGCCCGCACCGTGCAGCAGGTGCGCGAGCTTGAGCAAGCGTGGGGCAGCGAAGCTTTGAGCCGCGTGGTGGCCGAGCAGTTGTTCAAGCTGATGGCCTACAAAGATGAATACGAGGTGGCGCGTTTGCTCAGCGATCCGGCTTTTGGCGAGGACGTCTCACAGCGCTATGAGGGCCCGGTGCATTTGCGCTACCACTTGGCCCCACCTTGGTGGCCTGGTGCCATGCAGGATGGCCGCCCCCGCAAGCTCACCTTTGGCGCTTGGCTGCGCCCCGTGCTGAGCCTGATGGCCCACGGCAAAACGCTGCGCGGCACCTGGCTGGACCCTTTCGGGCGCAGCGCCGAGCGGCGCCAGGAGCGCGAGCTGATCGAGCGTTACGAAGACACGGTGCAGGCCATCTTGCCTCGCTTGAACGCGGGCAACCTGGCCCATGCGCTGCTGCTGGCCCGAGTGAGCGAACCCATCCGGGGCTATGGGCCCGTCAAGCAGGCGGCTGTGGATGCCGCCTTGCCAAAATGGCAGGCCCTGCTGGACCAGTGGGGGGCAGGCCCGGCTTGAGGCCAGGGCCACCCACACTGCGCAGGCTTCAGCCCGCCACCTTCTGGCGCAAGTGCGCCAAGGCCTCTTCGACCTGGTCGACCAGCACCAGGCACAGGTCGCCCGGCTGCAGGCGGTCCAGCGCCGTGTCGATGGCAATGAACTCGCCATGGATCTCTTCGACATGCTTGGCGCGTGAGGCGCCCTGCAGGCCTTCACGCAGCAGGGCCAGCACTTCGCCGTCTTCACGGCCACGCTGGCAGGCGTCCTGGTAGAGGATCACTTCGTCAAAAGCCTCGCCCAGGATGGCGGTTTGCTCGCGGATGTCTTCGTCGCGGCGGTCGCCCGCGCCACTGATGACCACGCTGCGCCTCTTGGCCGGCAGCGCATTCACGGCCGACACCAGGGCGCGCATGGCGTCGGGGTTGTGGCCATAGTCGGCAATGACGGTGGCCCCCTTGTGCTCCATCACATTGAACCGGCCGGGCGCGTTGTCGGCATCGTTCGCGAAGCTGGCCAGGCCACGGCGGATGGCGTCCCACTCCATGCCGCAACCCCAGGCCGCGCCGATGGACGCCATCGCGTTGTCGACCTGGAAGCCAATGCGGCCACCGCGGGTGATGGGGATGTCGCGCAGGGCAATGGTTTCGCGCCAGGCGCCTTCGCTGGCCACGATGTGGTCGCCATCGACGCTGATGGTGCGCTTGCCTTGGGCGCGGTGGGCCGTGAGCACCGGGTCTTGGTGGTCCACCGCGAAGAAGATCACGCCACCGGGGCACTTGGGCGCCATGGCCGCCACCAAGGGGTCTGCGGCGTTCAGCACCGCGTAGCCATTGGGCGCCACGTTCATGACGATGACGCGCTTGAGCACGGCCAGGTCTTCGACCGTGGTGATGTAGTTCAGCCCCAGGTGATCACCCGCGCCGATGTTGGTGACCACGGCCACCTGGCAGCGGTCAAAGGCCAGGCCTTCGCGCAGCAGGCCGCCACGGGCGGTCTCGAACACGGCCGCGTCGACATCCGGGTGCATCAGCACATTGCGCGCGCTGCGCGGGCCGCTGCAGTCGCCACTGTCGATCTGGCGGCCGTTGACATAGACGCCGTCGGTGTTGGTCATGCCCACGCGCAGGCCGCTGGTGGCGAACAGGTGCGTGATGAGGCGGGCCGTCGTCGTCTTGCCGTTGGTGCCGGTGACGGCAACGATCGGGATGCGGCCGTCGTCGCCGGGGGC
>JBEANX010000429.1:0-3924 GCA_041165245.1 Pseudomonadota bacterium | reverse complement strand
GCCCAGCGGTTGCCAGGGCCTGCAAACACGATGTCGCGGGGTTCGTCACCGGTGAACAGGGTGTTGACGACCTTGCTGATGCTGCCGGAGACATCCACGATGCTGATGCTGTCAGACAGGTGGTTGACCACCCACAGCTGGCCATTGGGCGCGAAGGCCACAGCCACGGGCTCCAGACCCACGGGGATGGATTCCTTCAGGACAGGCGTGGCGCCGCTCACGTCAAACACTTCGACGCGGGCGTCGGGTGTGTTGACCACGTAGAGCTTGGTGCCGTCAGCGTTCAAAGCCATGGGGCGAACGTGGCCCGATTCCCAGGTGGCGAATTCGCCCACTGCTGGGGCGTTGCCAGGGGTCGTGCCACCGCCCGTGCCACCGCCAGTGGTGGTCGATGGGGTGCCGGTCACGGTCAGGTTGTTGACGGTGAGCGTTTCCTTGCTGCTGACACCAGCGATGCGAAAGCGCAGGACGATGCTGGCGTTGTTGGCCGATGCCGGCAGCACGAAGGAAGCGCGGCTGGTGGTCGTCAGCGTGGTCGATTCCAGCTTGACGAAGGTCTTGCCTGCGTCGACCGAGTATTCGACGATGCCGGAATCACCCGTCAGGGACACGAGGCCAGCGGTGGCGCGGTCGTAAGAGACGGTGATGTTGGTGAAGCCCTTGGTGCTGATGGCGCCAGAGGTCAAGGTGCCGTCGGCTGACAGGGTCGAGGCTGTCATCACGGCGCCGGTGGTGCCCGTTTTCACGGTGCCGGAAGCGGTGAAGCTGCCCAGGCCTGAGCTGAAGCTCTGCTGGAGGATCGAGGTGTTCTGCGCGCTGGCCATGGAAGCTGTCATCCAGCAGGCCATGGCCACCATCGCTTTGACCGCGCGGTGTTTGGTTTTCATGAGTGTCTCCTGTGTCGGAAGCTGCGAAAGGGTGGCCCTCTGGAGCCACGCGCAGGCGTAATCCCAGAAGTACGCCGTCAGGCTATCAGGATGCGTTCAGCTTTTTGTCAGGGGTATAACGGATGGCGTGATTGTCAAAAATGGGCATTTGCCAAACTTTACGGGCTGACAAAGCTGCGTCGAGGGTTTTTGCGGCCACCTGTTTAAGGGGTGGGGTGTTCGGTGCTTGTCGGTGCTCGAATCCCCGGGGTCTGTGCATCACGCGAAGGGCGAGTGCGATGCCTTGAAGCGTTTTGGGTTCCAATGTCGGCATGGCCGCACATGACATCGAACAACGCTTGATCGACTTGGAGATCAAACTGAGCTTTCAAGAAGACCTCGTCGAGCAACTCAACCAGGTCGTCGTGCGGCAACAGCAGCAGATCAACGCTTTGATCGGCGAGTTGCTCGCCTTGCGGCAGTCACAAGGCCCGGATGCGGGTGGGCCGGCGTTTCGCAGTCTGCGCGACGAGTTGCCGCCGCACTATTGATCGTTGACGGGCGTTCGCTTCAAGCGACGGGCCATGCAGAGGGCGCACGTGCATCGGCCAGGATCATCTCGGCGGCGTTCTCGGCGATCATGGTGGTGGGTGCGTGGGTGTTGCCCGAGGTGATGCTGGGCATGACCGACGCATCGACCACGCGCAAGCCCCGCACGCCTTTGACGCGCAAGCGAGGGTCGACCACGGTGCTGTCGTCCCTCGCGGGGCCCATCTTGCAGGTGCCCACCGGGTGAAAGATGGTGGTGCCGATCTGGCCGGCCGCCTGCACCAGTTCTTCTTCGCTCTGGGCTTGAAGGCCGGGCATGAACTCTTCGGGCTGGTAGGGCTGCAAGGCCGTTTGTGCCACGATGCGGCGCGTCAGGCGCAGAGCGTCAGCGGCCACGCGCTGGTCATGCTCGGTGCTGAGGTAGTTGGGTTGGATGCTGGGCGCGCCCTCTGCGTCACCCGGGCGGATGTGGACCTGCCCTCGCGAGGTGGGCCGCAGCGAACACACCGAGGCCGTGAAGGCGGGGAAGGTGTGCAGGGGCTGGCCAAAGCGCTCCAGCGAGAGCGGTTGCACGTGATACTCCACATCGGCGCGCTGTGGGCTGTAGGCCGTGCAGGCAAAGCCGCCCAATTGGCTGGGTGCCATCGACAAAGGCCCGCTGCGGTTCCAAAGGTACTGCAGGCCCATGCGGGCCTTGCCCCACAGGCTGTGCACTTGTGTGTTGAGCGTGCTCACGCCTTGCACCTTGAAGGCCATGCGCAGTTGCAGGTGGTCTTGCAGGTTGTGGCCCACGCCTGGCAAAGCTTGTTGAACTTGCACGCCTGCGGCGGCCAGCACCTCGGGGTGGCCGATGCCTGAGCGCTCCAGCAAGGCGGGGGAATGCACCGCGCCAGCTGAGAGCAACACCTCGCGGCGGGCCTCCAGTTCAAGTACTTGCCCCTGTCTGTTGACGCGCAAGCCGCTGCATCGCAAACCTTGCTCCGCATGGCGCTGCAAAGTCAGCCGCTGTGCCTGCGCGTGCGTCCACACCGTGAGGTTGGCGCGGTGCTGCACAGGCCGCAAGAAGGCCTTGCTGGCATTCCAGCGCACGCCCTTTTTTTGGGTGACCTCGAAGTAAGAGAAGCCAAAGTTGTCGCCCGTGTTGAAGTCGTCCACCGGCGGGATGCCGGCCTGCGATGCGGCCTGGCGGAAGGCGTCCAGCACGTCCCAGCGCAGGCGCTGCTTTTCAACGCGCATCTCGTTGCCTGCACCGTGCAGCGCGGTGGCGCCGAGGTGGTGGTCTTCCGAGCGTTTGAACAGAGGCAAGACCTCGTCCCATGACCAACCAGTGCAACCCTGGGCCACCCAGTCGTCGTAATCCTGGCGCTGGCCGCGCATGTAGATCATGCCGTTGATGGACGAACACCCGCCCAGCACCTTGCCCCGAGGGTAGATCAGGCTGCGACCGTTCAAGCCGTGCTCAGGCTCGGTGCGGTATTGCCAATCAGTGCGTGGGTTGTCGATGCAATACAGGTAGCCCACTGGGATGTGGATCCAGGGGTAGGTGTCGGGGCCCCCAGCTTCCAGCAACAACACAGACACGCTCGGGTCTTGCGACAGCCGGTTGGCCAGCACGCAGCCGGCCGAACCCGCACCGATGATGATGTAGTCGTAGGTGAGCACAAGCCACACGATAAGGCATCAAGCCTGCGTGGCCGCGATCCAGCCCCTGGGGTGTTCCCGGGGCTGGATCGCTTGGATGCTTCAAGCGGGCTGGGCGCTCAGGCTGCCATGGGTTGCAGCTTGGTTGCCATGCAAGCCCAGCTTGCTCTTTTGCTCGTCGCGCAACTGGGCGCCTTGCAGTTTGTCCCGCAGGCCTTTGGCAGAAAGCTCGCGTGATTTGTAGACGCCGCACCCGATGATCAGTTCGTTCGACACGGGCAGCACGTAAGAAGTCTTCATGTCGACCTTGCCCGTTTGCGGGTTGGTGAAGGCGTAGTCCACCCAGCCACCGC
Organism: Pseudomonadota bacterium; assembly: GCA_041165245.1. GTDB lineage: Bacteria > Pseudomonadota > Gammaproteobacteria > Burkholderiales > Burkholderiaceae_C > Aquabacterium. The sequence goes on along the minus strand of JBEANX010000429.1, from coordinate 515 downwards.
CGTGCGAGGCTTGCTCGAAGGCATCGGCCACCAGCTTGGCGCCATCGACGCCGGGGTTGTCTTTCACCGCGGTGTTGACTTTTTCTGGCTTGCCCGAGAGCGCGCGGTAGATGCCACCGCGGTCAAAGGCGAACACATACATGTCGCGGTCGGTGAACTCTTTGCTGCGCTCGGTGATCTCGCCCAGGGCGCGGGGGCCTTGCTGCTGGTAGAGCGCCACGGCGCGATTCACCAAGGCCAGGGCCTCGTCGGCACTGCCTTGGCGCAAGCGGAAGTTGGCCACGGCTTGCGAGAGGCGGCTGGCTTTGTCACTCATCTGCGAGGACGAATGGAAGGCTTCCTCCACCAGCTCGGCATTGCGCTGGGTGATCTCGTCGAGGTGCACCACGGCTTGCGAGACTTGGCTCAGCGCCAGGCTTTGCTCGGACGAACTGGCGGCGATCACACGGGTGCTGTCGGCCACTTCACGGATGCCGTGCACGATGCGCTCGAAGGTGTCGCGGGTGCCGTTGATC
>JBEANX010000428.1:0-2584 GCA_041165245.1 Pseudomonadota bacterium | reverse complement strand
CCGGTGCCGACGGTGTCGGGCGTCAGCAGGCGGTTCAGCCAGCTGTGGATCACGCCGTCACCAGGGCGCAGGGAGATGCCACCGCGGGTGCTGATGAAGTCAGGCAGGTCGTGGTGCATCTTCACGTCCACGGGCTTGGGGTAAGCGGCCGTGTGGCAGAACGATTGCATCACCAGGTCGGCGCTGAAGCCCAGGCAAGCCAGGTCTTTGAGCTCGTCACGGGTCATGGGGCCGGTGGTGTCTTGCGAGCCGACCGAGGTCATCTTGGGTTCGCAATAGGTGCCAGGGCGCACGCCTTGACCTGCGGGCAAGCCACAAGCCTTGCCGACCATCTTCTGGGCCAGCGAGAAGCCCTTCTTGGTGTCCGTGGGGCTGACAGGCAGGCGGAACAGCGTGGAGGGTGCCAGGCCCAGGGCTTCACGGGCCTTGGCGGTCAGGCCACGGCCGATGATCAGGGGGATGCGGCCGCCGGCGCGCACTTCGTCGAACAGCACGTCAGACTTGACCTTGAACTCGGCGATGACTTCGCCGTTCTTCAGGGCCTTGCCTTCGTAGGGGCGCAGTTCAACCACGTCGCCCATTTCCATCTGCGACACGTCCAGTTCGATGGGCAGCGCGCCAGCATCTTCCATGGTGTTGTAGAAGATCGGAGCGATCTTGCTGCCCAGGCAGACGCCGCCGAAGCGCTTGTTGGGCACGAAGGGGATGTCTTCGCCGGTGAACCACAGCACGCTGTTGGTGGCCGACTTGCGCGAGGAACCGGTGCCGACCACGTCGCCGACGTAGGCCACCAGGTTGCCCTTGGCGCGCAGGTCTTCGATGAACTTGATGGGGCCGCGCTTGCCGTCTTCTTCAGGCGTGATGCCGTCGCGCTTGTTCTTCAGCATGGCCAAAGCGTGCAGCGGGATGTCTGGGCGGCTCCAGGCGTCAGGGGCGGGAGACAGGTCGTCGGTGTTGGTTTCGCCGGTGACCTTCAGGATGCTGACGGTGATGCTTGCAGGCACTTCGGGGCGCGAAGTGAACCATTCGGCATCGGCCCAGCTTTGCATGACGCCCTTGGCGTTGGCATTGCCCGGGGCTTTGTCTGAAAGGGCCTTTTCCTTGACGTCATGGAAGGCGTCAAACATCAGCAGCGTCTTCTTGAGCGCTTCAGCGGCGATGCCGCCCACCGTGGCGTCGTCCAGCAGGTCCACCAGCGGGGCGATGTTGTAGCCGCCGAGCATGGTGCCCAGCAGTTCCGTGGCCTTTTCGCGGGTGATCAGGGCGCACTTCTCGGTGCCGTGAGCCACAGCGGCCAAGTAGGAGGCCTTCACCTTGGCGGCATCGTCCACGCCGGCGGGCACGCGGTTGACGATGAGGTCAACCAGGGTGGCTTCTTCGCCAGCAGGAGGGTTCTTGAGCAGCTCGATGACTTCGCCTGTTTGTTGGGCGGTCAGGGGCAGCGGAGGGATGCCGAGAGCAGCGCGCTCAGCAACGTGTTGGCGGTAGGCTTGCAACATGGTGTTCACCAAAGGTGGGAGTTGACACAGTCTGAGGCGCCTGCCACGCCAGACACGCTGGCCGGTTCAGCCAGAGGTCAGCGCGGAGGGGCGGGCGCCCATGGACCACGAGAATGCAATATTCGTGCAGGGCGACATTGTCGCTCAGGTCGGGGCCATCTGCGAACAGATCTGCCCCAATTCGGCGCGGACGAACAGGGGTGTTTTCCGGGGGGATCTTCAGAGGTTCGACGGCTGCGGGTTGTTGCGCAGCTGTTCCTCGGCGGCGCGCTGGGTGTCGTGCACGCAGGCGTCCACCATGCGGCGGCCGGATTTGACGTCCATCAGCATGGATTTGGTCAGGATCTGCAGCAGCAGGGTCTGGCCCTTGACGTCTTCCAGACGGATGGCGCCGGTGCTCGATTGCACGGGCTTCATCGTCCAGCTTTGTTTGGCCAGCTTGAGGGTGACATAGCCCGGGTGGGCTTCGTCCTTGGCCACGTCCACGGTTTTGCCAAACTCGCAGCCGTAGCGCCCCAGCAGCACCCGATCAGCGGCCAGCAACTGTTCAGGCGAGGCTTCCGGCAAAGGCGCTGCTTTGGCGGGCGCTTTGGCCTTGTGCTTGGCAGCATGGGCCATTTGTGGCGCATAAGCACCCAGGAACATGCCCAACATCAGCCCCAAGGAAATGGAAGTGGTGCGGATGCGCTGGAGGCGGGAGATCTGAGCGGAGGCGCAGGACTTCATGGATGGTTCTCGGTTCGGCAAGCTTGGCGCCGTGGCGTTGGCTTGCTGGGAGTTGAACGACTGGCGAATGGCTGCAGTGTACGGCGGCCGATTTTTGGCCAGTCTCAGAAAGTACCACCCGGAACGCGCACCCAGCCTTCCATGAGGATGCGGGCGCTGCGGCTCATGATGGCTTTGGTCACCGTCCATTGGCCATTGACCAATTTGGCTTGGGCGCCCACGCGCAAGGTGCCTGAGGGGTGGCCAAAGCGCACGGCTTCGCGCTCGCTGCCGCCTGCGGCCAGGTTGACCAGCGTGCCCGGGATGGCCGCCGCCGTGCCAATGGCCACCGCGCAGGTGCCCATCATGGCGTGGTGCAG
>JBEANX010000427.1:0-5317 GCA_041165245.1 Pseudomonadota bacterium | reverse complement strand
GGCATCGGCCGTGCCGACGTCTGGGTCTTTGACGCCTCTGCGCCTGGCACCAAGCTGGGTGGCGCGCCCAAGACCATCCTGAACATGTTCGGCGACACGCCGCGCGCCCTGGCTCGCAGTGCCGATGGCAGCCGCGTTTACGCCGCCGTCTATCACTCGGGCAACAAGACCACCATCGCGCAAGGCGGCCCTGGCGGCAACCTCGACAAGAGCGGCCCCACCACCGCTGCTGACGGCACCAAAGCCCCTTCCACCGGCCTGATCGTTCAAAAGAACGCCAATGGCGACTGGGTGGACGGCGGCGATCCTGATCGCGGCATCGCCCCCAAGGTGTGGAACGCCAACATCAAGCTCAACCTGCCTGACTACGACGTCTTCACCATCGACACGACCACGTCTGTGCCGACCGTTGACAAGTCCAAGACCATCTCGGGTGTGGGCACCACCCTGTACAACATGGCCGTCAACCCGGTCAACGGCAAGGTCTACGTGACCAACACCGAAGCGCGCAACGTGGTTCGCTTTGAAGGCCCTGGCAAGAACAGCACCACGGTGAACGGCCACTTTGTGGAATCGCGCATCACGGTGATCGATGGCACCACCGCCCTGCCTCGCCACCTGAACAAGCACATCACCAGCTACGGCAAGGGCCTGGGCACCGCTGCTGAAAAGGCGGCCGCTGTGGCCACGCCTCTGGAAATGGCCATCACGCCTGACGGCAGCACGATGTACATGGCCTCGATGAGCACGAACAAGCTGGCTCGCTACAGCACGTCGCAACTCGAGAACAACACCTTCACGCCTTCACCCGCAGAGCAACTCGTGCTCAGCGGTGGCCTGCCCACAGGTGTGGTGCTCGACACCGCCCGCAATCGCGCCTTCGTGACCACCCGCCTGGACAACGGCTTGTCTGTCGTCAACACCGACACCTTCACCGAAGGTGCCCACGTGAAGATGTACAACCCCGAGCCGTCTGAAGTCGTCAAGGGCCGCAAGTTCCTGTACGACGCGGCTTACACCTCCAGCCGTGGTGATTCGTCTTGCTCGGGCTGCCACACCTTCGGTGACCTGGACCACCTCTCGTGGGACCTGGGCAACCCCGATGAAGTCTCGGTGACCAACCCGAACAAGTACAGCACGAAGGTTCCGGCCATCCTGCGTACGATGACGAAGTTCCACCCCATGAAGGGACCGATGTCCACGCAGACCTTCCGTGGCATGCGCGGCAACGGCCCGATGCACTGGCGCGGTGACCGCACCGGCACCACGGTCTCGGGTGACACGCAGGAAGAGCGTTCGTTCAAGGAATTCAGCGTGGCCTTCCCTGGCCTGCTGGGCCGCGACGTGCCTTTGACTGACGCGGAAATGACCGACTTCGCGCGCTTTACGTTGAAGCTGATCAGCCCGCCCAACCCAGTGGCCAACCTGGACGGCACCTACACGCCCACGCAGAAGGCCGGCTTCGACTTCTTCATGAACACGAACGCCGACACGATCTCGACCTGCAACGGCTGCCACGTGCTGGATCAGGCCAAGGGCAAGTTCGGCACCGACGGCACCCTGTCGTTCGAAGGCCCGACCATTGCCCAGAACGCCAAGATCGCCCAGTTGCGTGAGATGTACCAGAAGGTCGGCAGCTTTGCGCGCAACAGCACGCTGAACAGCCCTCCCTCGCCTCAAGTGGGTGACCAGATCCGTGGCTTCGGCTACTCGCTGGACGGCGCCTTGGGCTCGGTCAACGAGTTCCTGAACGCCCTGGTGTTCCTGCCTGTGTCGGCTGCCAACCGCGCCAACCTGCAAGACTTCATCCTGGCCTTCCCCTCTGACGTGGCCCCTGTGGTCGGTCAGCAGGTCACCGTCGCGCCTGGCAATGCCTCTCAAGCCGACGTGAAGGCCCGCCTGGACCTGCTGGTCAGCCGTGCCAAGATCACCAGCCCCGTGCCCGAGTGCGAGCTCGTGGCCAAGGCTGTGATCGGCAGCACGAACCGCGGCTGGGTGCACTCGCGTGCTTCGGACACCTTCGTGTCTGACCGCAAGAGCGAAGGCGCTGTGAACCTGACCAGCCTGCTCTCGCTGGCCAGCACCAACAGCACGCCCATCACCTTCACCTGCGCTGCGCCCGGCAACGGCACCCGCTTGGGCATCAGCCGCAAGGCCGATGGCACCCTGGACGGTGGCATCTGATCTGAGTGATTGAAGCTGGGCGGGCCCGCGGGCTTGCCCAGCCAGGCGAATGCCTGAAATGCATTCCATGCCCAAGGGGCCGGTTCACACCGGCCCCTTTTTTCATGGTGCGCACACCCTTGTGGCGCCATGGACTTCGATCGTCATCACGGGCACGCGCACCAGGGTTCATACTCAGGCCTGGGTCTTGCATGTTCGCAGGCCATTCCTCCAAGGACGTGCTTGCCACATCGTGGGCCAGCATCAAAGATGACACGCATTGAACTCAAGGTCGGCCTGCAGTACGAAGTGGGCCCAGAAGGCGCCGACTTCATTTTCAACCTCCACGCCGCGCACACCGCCAGCCAGACGGTCAGCCAGGAGCGTTTGCTGATCAGCCAGGCTGTGATCCCACAGATCCACACCGAGCCAAGCACAGGCACCCGTTTCACACGTTTGCGGGCTTGGCCTGGGCGCCTGGAGGTGAATTACAGCGCAACGATCGATGTGCGCCACTTTTGCATGAACCCGGCCCTGCTGGCCGAAGTGCCGGTGGCCCAGTTGCCTTTTGAGACGCTGGTCTACCTCAACCCCAGCCGCTATTGCCAATCCGACCAGTTCACGCAGCTGGCGATGCAGCAGTTCGGGCAGTTGCGCCAAGGCCACTCCCGGGTGCAGGCCATCCAGGCTTGGGTGCAGCAGCAGATCAAATTCACCTCAAACACGTCCAACAGCAACACTTCGGCGGTGGAGACCCTGCACAGCCGCACTGGCGTGTGCCGCGATTTTGCGCACTTGATGATCGCGCTGTGCCGCGCCCTTTGCATCCCGGCGCGCTTCACCACAGGCACTGATTTCGGCGCCGACCCCATCCTGGGCCCGCCTGACTTTCACGCTTATGTTGAGGTCTTCCTCTCGGGCGGCTGGTTCATTTTTGACGCCTCGGGCACGGCCATCCCCATGGGCTTTGTTCGCTTGGGCACCGGGCGAGATGCGGCCGATGTGCCTTTTGCCAGCATGTATGGCCCGGTGATCGCGCAAGCCCCTGTCATCCAGACGAATGCCTTGGTCGATGCAAGCAAGGGGTGGGCCTTCCCAGTGCGCGGCACCGATGCTTTGTCGACCGACATGTTGCGTGGCCCGGCCTGGCGGCCCTGAGGCAGAACGGCGCAAGCAGCGGGGCGGATAATTGAGGGCATGAGCACCTCCTTGCCTGCCCTGATCCTGGCCGCCGGTCGTGGCGAACGCATGCGTCCGTTGACCGACCACACCCCCAAGCCACTTCTGAAGGTGCAGGGCAAAGCCCTCATCGAGTGGCATCTGGAGGCCTTGGCGCGTGACGGGGTGCAAGACGTGGTCATCAACACCGCCTACTTGGAAGAGCAGTTCCAACCCGCGCTGGGCGATGGTTCACGCTGGGGCTTGCGCATCCACTACTCACTAGAAGGCCGCGACCATGGCGGCGCCCTGGAGACAGCAGGCGGCATGGCCAAAGCCCTGCCCTTGTTGGGCGATGCATTCTGGCTGGTGGCGGGCGATGTGTTCGTGCCTGACTTCCGGTTCGACGCACAAACAGCCCAAGCCTTTCGGCAAGGGGCAGACTGGGGCAGGCTCTGGCTCGTGCCCAACCCGACCCACAACCCTGAGGGTGATTTCGCGTTGACACCTGAGGGCCGCGTGCATCTCAAAAGCACTGCCCCTGCGAGTGCTCAGGCCTTGACGTACTCGACCATTGGCCTGTTCCGCCCCAACATGGTCGCGCACCTGTCGCTTGGCGAAAAGGCCGCCCTGCGCCCTTGCTTGGAGCGCGCCATTGATGCTGGCAAGCTCAGCGGCCAGCGGCACGAGGGCCTTTGGGTGGACGTGGGCACCCCCCAGCGCTTGGCCGAACTCAACAATGGCCACTCCGCATGAGATCTGACGCCTCGACGGGCACCCATGGCGTGCAAGGCCTGCACCTCACGGCCGACCTTTCAGGCTGCGCAAGCGATCACCCCTGGATGTGCCATGCCGACGCGCTGGCCGAGTCATGCCGCGCCTGGGTGCGCCACGCCGGCTTGAATGCGGTGGGTGAGTGCTTCCATGCCTTTGCACCTGCCCACACAGGCCAACTGGCGGGTGTGACCGGCATGGTGCTGCTGGCTGAATCACACCTGGCCGTGCACACCTGGCCGGAGCGTGGTGCCGTGACGCTCGATGTGTTCGTGTGCAACCTGAGCCAGGACAACAGCGACAAGGCCCATGCGCTGATGGATGCACTCATCCGCGGCTTTGAGCCCGCGCAAGTGCACCGTCAAGCCTTGCGCCGTGGCATGCCTGCAGCCGAGAGCACTTGATCGGCCGCGCGCACGCCGTGCGCATGGGCCTCTTCAAACACCGAATAGGCTGACAGATCACTGTGCGCGAAATGAAGGCGCCCCTGCGCGCGCCACAAAGCCTGCAGCGCGGGGTGGCTTCGCAAGCCCGGCACTGGCATGACCATGCCGTGGCCCCAGCGCATGAGGTCCATGGCCTGCACCAGGCCGGGCAACTCGGGGTGCACGCGGGCCAGATCCAACAACACCCGCTGAGCCCAGGTTTGCCATGAATCGCCCAGCAAGGTCTGCCTGCGCGCCTTGGCCGCCTGAACGCTGGCGCCACCCATGGCCCAGTAATGGGTGATCACATGCGCGCCCAGCACCGGGCTCAAGCTCTGGTGGCGGGCATCGACATAGCCGAGAGCAGGCTCGGGCACACCCGCCACACCTGAGGCCGTGTAGACCACGTTGTCCCACGACAGCGGCGCCCCTGCCCGCACGGAAGGCGGCCCCGACATCAGCAGATTGCTCACCAGCCAAGGTGCCTGGTGGAGGTGCGCCTGCACGTCGGCCAATGCGGGCACAGCGCCTTGCAGCAGGCGATGCGACACCTTCAAGGGCGTGGCCATCACCACTTGCTGGGCCACCCAACGCTCGACCTGCTGGCGCTGCACCGACCACACGTCGGCCTGCACCTCGTGCTTTTGCACCTGAACTCGCAAGCACACCAGGCCAGTTTGCACACGTGCGCCCAAGGGGCGGGCCAAGCGGGCCACCAGGTGGGCGTTGCCCTCGGGCCAGGTCATCACGGCCTCGTGGTCGGCTGGCTCGCCCAGGTCGCGCTCGGCCTTGCCGGG
>JBEANX010000426.1:0-7743 GCA_041165245.1 Pseudomonadota bacterium | reverse complement strand
GACAGCCTGTTTGAGGCTGGCCAGCGGCACACCACCTTCAGTGACCCGGCGCACTTGAACCGCGCCTAAGCCATCAGGCAAAACATGTCGCCCTGCACGGCGGATGCTGCACGGCCATGCTTGGGTGGTGGCGCAGCCGTCGGTGACCGGGTCAAACGTGCAAACGTTCGCCATGTCCGGCCCGCTGTGGGCTGCATGGCGCACCCGACCTTGATGCAGACGAAGCTCCCCCCCAGCCGGCAAGGGCCACCTGAGGCCACTGCGGCAAGTGGTCTGCCACTCGGCCTGAAGCCGCATGACCATGCCCTGACTCAAGCCCTGACCACTGACCTGCTTCACCCAGGCCATCAACACCAGCCTCTGTTGGGCGGGGCCCAAAGCTTGCCAGGCGGGCAGGCTCATGCTTGAGGCATCGCCATTGCTCGTGGTGACCTCAACCAGGCAGCTCGCAAGCCATTGGCTGAGACACGCTTGTGCGTCCGCCGCGTGGCTGGCAGTCTGCGCCAGGCTGGCCTCGACGGCCGGGAACTCAGCCGAGAGGGCTGGCCACAGCTTCAAGCGCAGCCGATTGCGTGCAAAGCGTGGGTCGGCATTGCTGTCGTCTTCGATATGTTGCAAGCCATGGGCATCAAGGTAAGCCTGAACCTCAGAGCGAGGCCGAGACAACCAGGGCCGCAGCCAGTGAATGCCATCTCTCTCGATGCTTGCTGGCATGCCGGCCAAGCCGGCCATGCCGGCGCTGCGCAGGGCCTGCAGCAAAAACGTTTCGGCCTGATCCTGGCGGTGGTGGGCCAGAAGCACCACGCTCACACCCGCTCGCTTGGCCATCTGGGCCAAGGCTTGGTAGCGGCCCTTGCGCGCCCAGGCTTCGATGCTTTCGCCCTTGGCGGGGCGGCTTGCCAAACGAGCGCCCTCCCACACGACTGGCAAACCTGCCTGGCGCCACTTTGCGCATTGGCCTTGTGTGTGCGCCCACCACGCATCGGCTGAAGGGCTCAAACCGTGGTGCACATGCAGGGCCAGCACTTGAGCGCCCTGCCCCCACTCACCGGCAGCGGCCAGCCTTGCCGTGGCATGCAACAGAGCGGTGGAATCACGCCCACCGCTGTAGGCCACAGCCACCACCCAGGGTGGCAGGCAGCCCAGATCAGTGCTCGGTGGTGTCGTTGTAGCGGCCATAGGCCTGCAGTCGGTCGTATCGCTGTTGGAGCAAGTCTTTGACCTTGAGGTCGCTGAGCTGACGCATGGCGTCGTTCAGGCCGCGCTTGAGGTTGGCGCACGCCTGTTTGTGGTCGCGATGGGCGCCGCCCACGGGCTCGGACACGATCTTGTCGACCAGGCCCAAGGCCTTGAGGCGGTGCGCCGTGATGCCCAGGGCCTCTGCGGCATCGGGGGCCTTGTCAGACGTCTTCCAGAGAATGGAAGCACAGCCTTCCGGTGAGATGACGGAGTACACCGAGTACTGAAGCATCAGCACCTGGTCGGCCACACTGATGGCCAAAGCACCACCCGAGCCACCCTCACCGATGATGGTGGTGATGATGGGCACCTCCAGACGCGCCATCTCAAAGATGTTGCGACCGATGGCTTCCGATTGGTTGCGCTCTTCGGCGCCAATGCCGGGGTAGGCACCGGGCGTGTCCACGAAAGTGAACACAGGCAGGCCAAACTTCTCAGCGGTTTGCATCAGGCGCAAGGCCTTGCGATAGCCCTCGGGGCGCGACATGCCGAAGTTGCGCATCGCACGCTCCTTGGTGTCACGGCCCTTCTGGTGGCCCAGCACCATGCAGGCCTGGCCATTGAAGCGAGCCAAGCCGCCCACGATGGACAGGTCATCCTGGAAGTGGCGGTCACCATGCATTTCTTGGAAATCGGTGAACAACTCGTTCACGTAGTCCAGCGTGTAGGGGCGCTGGGGGTGGCGGGCGATCTGCGTGACCTGCCACGGCGTGAGATTGGCGTAGATGTCTTTGGTGAGCTGCGTACTCTTCTTGCTCAGGCGGTCGATCTCTTCAGAGATGTCAACGGCCGATTCGCTTTGCACGTAACGCAGCTCATCGATCTTGGTTTCCAGCTCGGCAATGGGTTGCTCGAACTCGAGAAAATGTCTTTTGCTCATGGCAATCTTCCTGTCTGGCTGAACGGGCGGGTGGCGCATTCAGCCGGGTTGCAGGGCAAAGCTCTCGGAAAGCCCCGCCCATCAATCGTCAGTATTCCACGGGGACGGGGTCCAGGCTGCGCCAAAGGTACCAGGTGCCCACCGTGCGATAAGGCGCCCAGGCCTCAGCGATGTCACGCGCCTCTGCACGAGACACAGGCTCGCCGCTGAAATAATTCACGCTGATGCCCTTGATCAGGCCCACGTCGTCCAGCGGCAGCACATTGGCGCGCATCAGGTGAAAGATCAGGAACATCTCGGCCGTCCAACGGCCAATGCCGCGGATGTCGATCAGCTCGTCGATGATGGCCTCGTCCAGCATGTCGTTCCATTGGTCAACATGCACCTTGCCATCCGCAAAGTGCCGGGCCAGGTCTTGCAGGTACTCGACCTTGCGCGCCGACAAGCCTGCCGTGCGCAGCACCTCGGGCGTGCGCGAGAGGATGTCTTCCACCGCCAAAGGCTGTCGCTCGACACTGGGGTCTTGCCCCACCAAGGCCAACAGCTTTTCCCAGACTGATTGCGCCGCCTTCACCGAGATCTGTTGCCCGACGATGGAGCGCGCCAAGGTGGTGAAGGCATTGCCGCGGCTGAACAAGCGTGCCTGCCCATGGTCAGCAATGAGCTTGCGCATCACCCGGTCCCGCTTGGAGAGGTGCTTGCACGCTTCGTCCCAATACGGGGGCGTGATCGGGTTGACCGTCGTGGCTGCCACGGCGGGGGTCACGTTCTTGGCATTCATCAGGCTTTGACCCAGGTGGTGCCTTGCGCAGAATCCTTGAGCTCGATGCCCATGGCAGTCAGTTCGCCACGGATGCGATCGGCCTCGGCAAAGTTGCGGGTAGCCTTGGCCTGCGCACGAGCTGCGATCAAAGCCTCCACGGTCGCAGCATCCACGCCGCCCTCACCAGCACCACCTTGCAGGTATTGCTGCGGATCCTGCTGCAAGATGCCAAGCGATGCGCCCAGGGCCTTTAGCAACGTGGCTGCAGCCACCGACGCATCGCGGTTGACCTCAGCCGCCAGATCGAACAACACCGACACAGCGATCGGCGTGTTGAAGTCTTCGTCCATGGCCGCCTTGAATCGGGCGGCCTGGGGATGCTGCCAATCCACCGCGAGGTCGACATCGGCCGGCAAGCTCACGCTGCCCAGCGCGGTGTACAGGCGCTTCAGGCCAGTGCGGGCGTCGTCCAAGCCCGCATCGCTGAAATTGAAAGGGCTGCGGTAATGCACCCGCAACACAAAGTAGCGAATGGTCTCGCCGTCATAGCGGGCCAACACATCACGGATGGTGAAGAAGTTGCCCAGAGACTTGGACATCTTTTCGTTGTCCACGTTCAAGAAGCCGTTGTGCATCCAGTAGTTGACAAAGCGCTTGCCTGTCGCACCCTCGCTCTGGGCGATTTCGTTCTCATGGTGCGGGAACTGCAGGTCGAGGCCACCGCCATGGATGTCGAACTGATCCCCCAGCAGCGAACACGCCATCGCTGAGCACTCGATGTGCCAACCGGGGCGCCCTGGGCCGAATTCGGAGTCGTACTTCGCATCTTGTGGCTCTTCAGGCTTGGCCGCCTTCCAGAGCACGAAGTCCATCGGGTCGAGCTTGCTGTCGTCAACGGCCACACGCTCACCGGCGCGCAGATCGTCCAGCGATTTCCCCGACAACTTGCCATAGCCGTCGAACTTGCGCACCGAATAGTTCACGTCGCCATTCTTGGCCTGGTAGGCCAAGCCATTGCCCTGCAACTGGCTGATCATGCTCAGCATTTGCGGCACGTATTCCGTGGCGCGTGGCTCGTGCGTGGGCGGCTCGATGCCCAGGGCACCTATGTCTTGGTGCATGGCTGCCGTCATCTCGTCGGTCAACTGGCGGATGGTGATGCCCCGCTCAACCGCTCGTCGGATGATCTTGTCATCGATGTCAGTGATGTTGCGAACGTAGGTCACGCCATAGCCACTGGCCTTGAGCCAGCGTTGCACCACGTCAAACGACATCATCATGCGGGCATGCCCCACATGACACAGGTCATAAATTGTCATGCCGCACACGTACATGCGGACAAGACCTGGCGTCATCGGCGAAAACGTCTCAACCTGACGCGTCAGGCTGTTGAAAATGCGCAAGCTCATGGAATGGTGGTGTCGCTCTGGTAGCAAATGATGGCGAGCCGGACCCTAGCGCCCACCCAGCAGGCGGTTGCTGTAGAGAGGGAACAGGCCCAACTGCAGGGCACTGCCGCTAGCCACACAACGACGGAGAACGCCCGTTTGAACGCTGTCGTCGCTCAGCTACAATCTTTCGATTATAGCCGCCGGGCACCTGCCAAGACAGCAGTCATCAGGGTCAACAGGCAGCCGCCAAGGCTACAGGCGCTGGTATCCTCCAGCGAGTTTGCCCATTCACTCAATAACACCCACAAGACCCATGCGAGTTGTTGCGCCCCCCTTCGGAGCCCGCCTGTCTGCCCTGGCCGCACAGTGTGTGGCCGTCGCCATGTTGAGCCTGTCCGCACACGCGGTCCGCGCTGATGAGGTGGCTGACGTGCAAAAGCTGCTCGCCTCGGGCAAGAACGTGGAGGCGCTCCAAAAGGCAGATCAGTTCCTCACGGCCAAGCCCCGTGATCCCATGATGCGCTTCCTGCGCGGCATCAGCCTCTCGCAAGCAAACCGCACGGCCGAGGCCATCACAGCCTTCCAGAAGCTCACCGAAGACTTCCCTGAGTTGCCCGAGCCCTTCAATAACTTGGCAGTGCTGTACGCACAACAAGGCCAGTACGACAAGTCGCGCACGGCCTTGGAAATGGCCATTCGCACCAACCCAAGCTACGCCACAGCGTACGAGAACTTGGGTGATGTCTACGCCAAGCTGGCAAGCCAAGCCTATTCCAAGGCACTGCAGATCGACACCCGTTCGGCAGTCGCGCCCAAGCTGGCCATGATCCGCGACCTTTTCCCGAAAGACCGCGGCGCCACGGCCGTGGCCGCACTGAGCAACGGTGGCACCAGCAAGCCTGCTGCACCAACTGCGGCGCCAGCACCAACGCCTGCCCCGACACCAGCGCCCGCCCCGGCGCCAGCACCCGTGCCGGCCCCTGCACCAGCGCCTATCAAGCCAACACCCGCACCAGCCCCTGTCGCTGTGCCGACGCCTGTGGCTCCGACACCCGCACCAGTTGAAGCCAAGCTGGAAGCACGCGAACGTGAAGTCGAATCGGCCATCCGCTCGTGGGCCAAGGCCTGGTCTGCCAAAGACATGGACGGGTACCTCGGCGCCTACGCCCGCGATTTCGATGGCGGCAAGGGCAGCCACAAGGCTTGGGAACAAGAACGCCGCGAGCGCATCAATGGCAAGCGCAGCATCAGCGTCAAGGTCTCCGACCTGCGCATCAAGGTTGATGGCAACAAAGCCACCGCTCAATTCCGTCAAGAATATCGCGCAGACAGCTTGAACGTCAGCAGCGGCAAGCGCATCGACCTCGTTCGCAGTGGCAATGAGTGGGTGATCGTGAAGGAATCTTCGGGTTCGTGATGAAACGTTCGAGTAAGCGCCTGCCATTTGGGATGTCGGCTGGGCGGATTGTGGCGCTCACACTGGGTGTGAGTGCACCACTGGCTTTCTGGGCTGCGTCCTCCACACTGGCTGGCCTTTCAGCCAAATGGGCGTGGGTCGGTTCGGCGAGCAAGGTGGCCTCTGTCTCTGCGGCCGAACGCTCGCCCATGGAGCCGCCAGCAGCCGGGCCCGTCAAGGCTCGCTCGCTGGCTGACATGTCCTCCGACAACTCGCCGGAAGGGCGCTTGCTGGAGGTCTATCGACTGATCGGCAATGGCGAGATGCGAGATGCACTGAGCCACGCTCAAAAGCTCTCCCAAGATGTGCCCAATTTCCAGCTGGCACAGCTGGCCTATGGCGATTTGCTGCTGGCACAGACGGCACCCATTTCAACCATGGGCAATGTACCTGCCCCGCTCGCGGCCAAAGCGCCTCAGCGCGTCGATCAGTTGCGCCTTGAAGCTGCCCGTCGCATTGCTGCGCTGCAAGAGCGCCCACCAGTGGGGGCCATCCCCAAGCAGTTCATTGACCTGCCACCCAGCACGCGCCATGCCATGGCAGTGGACGCCAGCAAGTCACGCCTGTACCTCTTCGAGAACAAGGGCAATGGCTTGCAATTGGTGGAAGACCACTACGCATCGATCGGCAAACTGGGCGCAGAGAAAAACGCTCAAGGTGATCAACGCACGCCCATCGGGGTGTACTACATCACCAGCCGTCTGGAGGCCGCGCAACTCACCGATTTCTACGGTGTGGGTGCTTTGCCATTGAACTACCCGAACGAGTACGACAAGCGCCTGGGCCGCACAGGCAATGGCATCTGGTTGCACGGCGTGCCCAGCGACAGCTACGCACGCAGCCCGCAAAGCACAGACGGCTGTGTGGCTCTGGCCAACTCCGAACTCAAGGGCATCATTGAGCAGGTGCAACCCCGCACGACGCCTGTTGTCATTTCGCGCGCCCTGGAATGGGTGGAGCCTCAAGCCCAGGACGCCGAACGCAGAAGCATGCGCAACCTCATTGAGGGCTGGCGCGTGGCACGCAGTGGCGGTGACATGAACCGACTCATGGCGTTTTACTCAGCCAAATTCGCCAGCGGCGGTAAAGATCTGTCGCAGTGGCGGCAAACGCTGGAACGTGAGTCATCCTCTGCGCGGGGCCGCTCGTTTCAGCTCAAAGACCTTGCCATCCTGGCTTGGCATGACCGCAGCGACCTCATGGTTGTCACCTTTGGTGAATTGTCGGAAGGCGAACGCACCGGCGTGATCAAACGCCAGTACTGGACCAAGGAAGACGGCCTGTGGAAAATCTTCTTCGAAGGAGTGATTGGATGACCGCCCTCATGCCCCGCGCTGCAGCCATGCTGCTGGCAGCTTCGGCACTTGCTGCCTCTGTGTCCGCACAGGCGCAATCCGTGCGCTTGAGCACCACCCAAGGCGACATCGTCGTGGAGCTCAATGCCACCAAAGCCCCCAAAACGGTGGCCAACTTTGTGCAGTACGTCAAAGAAGGCCACTACAACGGCACGATCTTCCACCGCGTGATGGGGGACTTCATGATCCAAGGCGGTGGCATGTTGCCTGACATGTCTGAGAAAAAGACGCGCGCCTCCATCCCGCTGGAAAGCCGCAATGGCTTGAACAACGTGCGCGGCACCTTGGCCATGGCTCGCACCATGGATCCGAACTCGGCCACCGCACAGTTCTTCATCAACGTGAAGGACAATGCATTCCTCGACGCCGCCCAATCGCAAGATGGCAATGGCTATGCCGTGTTCGGCAAAGTCACCCAAGGCATGGATGTGGTCGACAAGATCCGCAAGGTCAGCACCGGCAACAAGGGCATGCATCGCAACGTGCCTGAACAGCCGATCATCATCAAACAAGCCACGCTGGAGAAATAAGCCATGGCCAAGCAAGTTGAACTGCACACCACCGCTGGTGTGATCACCCTGGAACTCGACGAGGCCAAAGCGCCTGTGACCGTTGAGAACTTCCTGAGCTATGTGGCCGATGGCCACTATGACGGCACC
>JBEANX010000425.1:0-6094 GCA_041165245.1 Pseudomonadota bacterium | reverse complement strand
CCACTGGCTGGCCTGGGGTTCAGGCCGCGTGACCAGGATCAGCATGCCTGGGCCAGCCACTCCGCCGCGCCTTGGGCCTTGAGTGCGTCGGCCACGGCCTGGCCGAGAGCGTCGGCCTGGGCATCGCTGCTCGGTGTGGCTTGCGCCTGGGTGCGCAGCAAGCCCTCTCGATCGGGGTGGCCCAGCAGGGCTTTGAGCACCAATTCACCAGACTCGCTCCACACCGCATGCGCAGCCAGCGGCATCGAGCAGCTGCCGCCCAAAGCACGCGAGACTGCACGCTCGGCCATCGTGGCCCAGCGGGTGGGCGCGTGGTCCAGCGGGGCCAGCAGTTGCGCCAGCTCGGTTTGCTCGGCGCGAATCTCCAGGCCGAGTGCGCCTTGGCCGGCGGCGGGCAGCATGTCTTCGGTGGCGATGACTTCGCGGATGCGCTCGGCCAGCCCCAGCCGTTTGAGGCCAGCAGCCGCCAGCACGATGGCGTCGTAGTGGCCTTCGTCGAGCTTGCGCAAGCGGGTGTCGAGGTTGCCGCGCAGGGGCTCGATGCGCAGGTCAGGGTGCAGGGCCTTGAGCTGTACCAGGCGGCGCAGGCTGGAGGTGCCCACCACTGCGCCTTGGGGCAGGTCGCTCAGGCTCGTGTACTGGTTCGACACCAGCGCATCGCGCGGGTCTTCGCGTTCCATCACCGTGCAAAGCACAAAGCCTTCGGGCAGCTCCATGGGCACGTCTTTGAGGGAGTGCACGGCCAGGTGGGCGCGGCCTTCTTCCAGGGCCACTTCGAGTTCTTTGACGAACAGGCCTTTGCCGCCGACCTTGGAGAGCGATCGATCCAGGATCTGATCACCTTTGGTGGTCATGCCCAGCAATTGGACAGGGCGTGGGGAGCGCGCAGCCAGCAGGGCTTGCACGTGTTCGGCCTGCCAGAGGGCAAGGCGGCTTTCGCGGGTGGCGATGATCCAGGGGGAGGCAGTCATCCCACGATGCTAACAGCGCGGCGATGGGGGAGGCATGCTCCCTTGCCCTCAGCGGCCCAGGGCGAGGCGGCGTTTTTGCGTCTGGTTGATGTAGCCCTGAAGGGCGCGCTCATCGTGGCCGTGCAGGTTCAGGATCTCGCAACCCAGGCGCGCACCCTTGGCTTCAGGGTTCATGACGGACACGTGGTGCAAGGCCAGGTCCACGTCCAGGAGGGTCTCGTCGTCCAGCATCAGTTGGCAGTGGCGCAGGGTGCTGCCAGCGGCCAGCATGGGCACGTTGTCTGGCAAGAAGAGCGCCACGCCGCCCAGGCTGATGTCCAGCATCCGCAGGCTGAGCGACATGTCGGGGATGGCCGGGTGGCGGAACTGCGCGCAGGGCAGGTTGCCGCTGAGTGGCTTGACCCGAAAGAAGGACCGCCGTTGAAAGCGGTAGAACTGCTTGGGGTATCGCGCGTTGATGGCCGTGTGGTTGCCGCGTACCAGCACCACGCCATCGACATCGAACTGCACCTTGATGCTGTCCAAGTAGGCCACAGCTGTCAGCTCGCCGCCGTCCATGAGTTGCTGCAGCCGCTGGTCGTGGGCTTCAGCACTGAAGCTGATCACGCCCCGGGAGGCGTCAGCCGCCCACAGCAAGGTGGTGTAGGCGCCGCCACCAGGGCCACTGAGCGTGACCATGGTGTTGGTCTCGATCAATTGCTTGAGCAGCGCCTTGAGCTCCACGTCTGAAGTGATGCGGTAGTCGCCCAGGTTCGCGGTATGGCCTGAGGCAGGGGCTGCACTGTCGACCAATGGTGCGGGTTGGGTGTCCATCTGGGCCTTGACGCTTGTGACGCTTGTCCGGGTGCGCTGCGGTTCAGTGAAGGTGGCCGCCGTCTGGGTGGCCGTTCATGCGGCTGAGGTCGTTGATCCAAGGCTCCGCCAGGTTGCGGATCTCGGCATCGTTGACCAGGATGCGATGCATGATGCGGCCCTTCAATGCGACCTCTTCCGCCCCCATGGGTTGCTCGCTGGCGGCCAGTTTGAGCCTGGCGATCAGCACGGCACAGGCGCCTTCGAGGCGCACCACGGTGTCCCAGTCTCCAGCGCGGGCGGCGTCCAGCATGTCCTGGCTGGCGTGCTCAATGGCTTCGTAGTAATTGAGCAGACCTTGGCTTCGCACCTCTTCTTCGGGTGCCGTGATCAGTTCGGGGGCGTTCATGCCATCACCTCTTTCTTCAGTGTCTGAGCGGAAGCATCTGTGCGGATGGCAAGCCAGGCTTCGCGCAAGGGGGTCAGAAGCTGCGCGCACTCTTCAAGGGCCGCGTCGTCCGACCGGAGATTGGCCTGTGTCAGCCGTGTGGCCACGTAGCCATACAGGGCGTGCAGGTTTTGAGCAAGGTCACCGCCCATGCGCAGGTCCAGCCCGCCGCGAAGGCCTTCTTCGACAATGCGAACAGCTTTGCTGATGTGGCGGCACTTGGCCTCGATGTCTTTGGCCGCGAGTGCGCCGCGTGCTTGTGCAATGGACTGCAAGGCGCCATCGAACAGCATCATGATCAAGCGGTGCGGGTCTGCGCCAATGACGGCGGTCTCCACACCAATTTGTTGGTAGACGTTGCTCATCGACCTGGACGAGTACATCGAAGGGGCAGTTTGCGTTGCGGTGGCGTACATCTGGAACTTCTTTCAAAAGATGTTTGCTGTGTTGATGTAGTTATCGGCCGCCGTGTCAAGCACTTGACCCAATGCCATGGAGCAATCCGCCACTATTCAACGCCTTTCAAGCCGTCTTGTTCAAAGCCGCGAGCTGTTGCGACACGTAGTTGCCCAGCCCATTGATCTTGGACATGTTGGTGTCCAGGGTGTTGTACTGCTGGGTCAGGCGCTGCTTGTACAGGGCCACCCTCTCTTCAAGCACGGACTGGCGCTTGGTGTTGTTGGTGAGCCTTTTTTGCAGGCCATCGGTGTGCGTGGTCAGGGTGCCTTCAAAGCCGGTCACGTCGCTCGTGAAGGCCTTGAAACGCTGGGCAAAGCCATCCTGGCTGCTGTCGCTGGCGTTGGTGTAAGAGAACAGTTTCTTGACCTCGCCCAATGAGCTGCCCAGCGCTGCATCCAGCTTGCTGGCATTCACGGTCATGGAGCCGGTGGCATCGGGGGACAAGCCAATCTGGCTGAGTTGTTTGTAGACGCTCGATGCGCTTGAGGTTTGCCCCAGGATGCCACGCATGCGGCTTTGAACGCTGATGGCCGCAGCGTCGCCTTGAAGGGGTGCGCCTCGCTTGTTGGCAGCGTCGTAGGCGGTCTGCGTTCTGAGGGTCGAGTTCAAGGATGTGTAGGCCGACGCAAAGTCCGTGATGGCCTTTTTGATGGAGTCTGTGTCTTGAGCCACAGAGACATCGACGTCATTGCTGGTCTTCTTGCTGACCTTGAAGGTCAGGCCTTCCACGGCGCCCGTGATCGTGTTGGTGGCCGACTCGACGTTCAAACCGTTGATGGACACGCGGGCGTTGTCTGCCTTTTGCGTGGCCAGCATGTTGGTCAGGGCCCGGGTGCCACCTGTGGTGCTGTTGGGGTCCGCCACCTGGGTGGTGGGGTCGTAGGCCAAGGCTGACAGGCCCGCCGCGTCCGTGTTGTCGCCATCGCCGTCTTGCACCGAGACCTTGAAGCCATTGGCGGTGCCCGTGGCGCTGGAGCGCAGCACGAGCCGTGAGCCGGTGGCGTCTGTCACCACCGAGGCCAAAACACCCACGCCCGCTGAGTTGATCTTGTCGCGCACCTTCTCCAGCGTGTTGTCGCTGGACGTGATCTCGACATTGGCTTTGGGCCAGTTCGGGTTGGTGGTGAAGGTGCTCTGCGAGCTGTTGTAAGAGCCGATCTCGAAACTCAGCGTTCCAATGCCAATCACAGCCCCACTGGTGGCATACACCGCGCTGGCCGTGGCCTGCGCCGAAGCGAGGTTTTGGACACCGATGCTGTAGCTGCCAGGCGCCGCCGTGCTGTCGGTGGAAACCGACAAGGAAGAGGTGTCGCTGGATGTGGCCTTGGTGGCCGACCACGTGTCAGGGTTGTTGAGCTTGGTCGCGGCATCACCCAGCGCAGAGACAGCGCTTTTCAGAGACCCAAGCGAAGACACCTTGGCTTGCAGGGTGCTGGCCTCGGTCTGAAGCTGCTTGATGGGCGTGCGCTCCAGCTCGGTCAACTGCGACACGATGTTGGTGACATCCAGGCCGCTGCCCAAGCCTGCTGAAGAGATGGTTGCCATGGTACTGCCCTCGACTCAATCTGAAGACGGCCCAAGATGGGCCGAAGGGGCACATTTCCTGAAGGAAAGCACCCGTACGACTAGGTTTTCGGCGGGCCTTGTGAAGCCTTGAGGGGCGCAGGTGTGACAAATTGAACGAGCAGCGATCAACCTTGCAGCAACTTGAGAACCTGCTGTGGTAACTGGTTGGCCTGAGCCACCATGGCATTGCCTGCTTGCTGCAGGATCTGGGCGCGGGACATGGAGGCTGTTTCTGCGGCGAAGTCGGCGTCCATGATGCGGCTGCGTGCAGCGGTCTGGTTTTCAGCAGAGACCATCAGGTTCGAGACGATGGCATCAAACCGAGATTGGGTGGCACCGAAGGTGGCCCGCGTGTTGTTGACCAGGTCAAGCGCGCTGTCGATTTGATTGATCACCCCGGCAATGGCGCCCGTGCTGGCCGCGCTGTCGATCGTGCCGCGCAGGGAGCCCGTGTTGTCGATGCCTGCCAAGCTGGCAATGATCGGGTCTTGCTGCATGTTCGATGTGACGATGTCGATCGTGTCATCGCTGCTGGTGTTGGCGCCGATCTGGAAGGTCTGGGTGCCAGCTTCTGAGCCCAGGATGTTCTTGCCGTTGAAGGTCGTTCCACCCAGCACACGCTGAATTTCTTTGGACAGCTCGCCAAACTC
The DNA here is from genome assembly GCA_041165245.1 of Pseudomonadota bacterium. Classification (GTDB taxonomy): domain Bacteria; phylum Pseudomonadota; class Gammaproteobacteria; order Burkholderiales; family Burkholderiaceae_C; genus Aquabacterium. Next base: position 1,208 of record JBEANX010000425.1, on the reverse strand, counting down.
CTTGTCCAGCGAATCCTTGTCGCTGGAGGAGTTGGTCGCATTGCGAGACTGCACGGCAAGCTCACGCATGCGCTGTAGGGCATCACCGACTTTGCTCAGCGCGCCTTCTGCGACCTGCGCCAGCGAAATGCCGTCGTTGGCATTTCGCACGGCCACATTCATGCCACGCACCTGGGCGTTCATGCGTTCGGCAATCGCCAGGCCTGCTGCGTCGTCCTTGGCGGAGTTCACACGCAAACCTGATGACAGCCGTTGCATGGACACGGCCAGCGCGCCCTGTGAGGAGGTCAGATTGCGTTGCGCATTGAGCGAAACGAGGTTCGTATTGATGGTTTGAGGCATGACGAGCACTCCACGAGAAGCCAGTGACTCCCGGCGGAGGCAAGCATGCTGCCTGAGCCGGACCACAGGTTCTGTCTATAAACCTGTTGATCCGATTCTGAAACCATCAAGGACAAGAGCAAGGGGCGATAAGGCCCCGTAAAAACGTTCTGTTCTGATCTGAGGGCAAGAAAAAGGCCCCGCCGCGAGGCGGAGCCTGTGTTCACGAGCCTTGCGGATCGATCAGCGCAGCAGAGACAGCACCTGCTGTGGCATCTGGTTGGCCTGGGCCACCATCGCATTGCCAGCTTGTTGCAGGACTTGCGAGCGAGACAGGTTGGCTGTTTCAGACGCGAAGTCAGCATCGGTGATGCGGCTCTTGGCGGCCGACTGGTTCTCCACCGAGACCTGCAGGTTGGAGATCACGGCATCGAAGCGGTTCTGCGAGGCACCCATCGTGGCGCGCTCACTGTTGACGAAGTCGATGGCTTTGTCGATGTTGTCGATCACCGTGCCGATGGTGCTGGTGCCTGCGGAGCTGTCAATCACGGCACGGCCTGCGCCGGTGTTCGAGGTGCCCGCCACGTCGGTGATGGTGGTGGCTGCACCCATGTTGGTGGTGATCAGGTCGATGTTGTCATCGGTGGTGGTGTTGGCGCCAATCTGGAAGGACAGGGTGCCAGCATTGCTGCCGATGATGTTCTTGCCGTTGAAGGTGGTGCCGCCAATCACACGTTGGATTTCCTTGGCCAGCTCGCCAAATTCCTTGTCCAGCGAATCCTTGTCGCTCGACGAGTTGGTCGAGTTGCGAGACTGAACCGCCAGTTCACGCATGCGCTGCAGCGAGTCGCCCACCTTGGACATCGCGCCTTCAGCGGTCTGCACCA
>JBEANX010000424.1:0-4123 GCA_041165245.1 Pseudomonadota bacterium | reverse complement strand
CGTACACTCTTTCCCTACACGACGCTCTTCCGATCTCGGCGCTGACCTTGCCTTTCTCGTGCAGCTTGGCCAGGGTCTTGAGCAATTGCTCTCGGCCCGCCGCTGCGGCCCCCTCACGGGCGTCATGCAGGCTCACTGTCAGCCCGGCTTGCAAGGCAATCTGGGCGATGCCCAGCCCCATCACCCCGGCACCCACCACGCCCAGGCGTTGGATGGTCTTTGGCAATTCGGCACGGTTGGACTCAGCGTTCATGTTCTTCCTTGTGCAAAGGGTTGCTTGGCCGTCGATGATTGTGGCGTGCTTTGGCTCGGCCGGGTTGAAGCCCGTGGCAACATGCAACCATCACAGGGCCTGCCACAGCAGGCCTTGCACCGCCTGATGGACCTGCCCCAGCCTCCGCGCCCTTTCCATGCCCGACAATCGACTCCCCAGCGCCGACACCCCCCCCGCCTCCAAGACGCATGGCGATGCTTCGACAGACCGCCACTTCGTCACCGCGCTGGCTCGGGGGCTTCAGGTGTTGAGCAGCTTTCGCTCCAGTGACAAGGCACTGAGCAACCAAGAGCTGGCCAAGCGCTGCGGCTTGCCCAAATCCACCATTTCGCGGTTGACTTACACCCTCACCCAGCTGGGCTACCTGGAGCATGACGTCGAGGCGGCACGCTACCGACTGGGCACGGCCACCCTGGCCCTGGGCAGCACCATGCTGGCCCGCATGGACATCCGCCAACTGGCCCGCCCCCTCATGCAGGAGCTGGCCGATGCCAGCCAGACCATGGTGTCCCTGGGCACGCGTGACCGCCTGAGCATGATCTATGTCGAAAACTGCCGCAGCGATGCCGCCCTCACACTCAGCCTGGACGTGGGCTCGCGCATCCCCCTGGCCACCACGGCCATGGGCCGCGCCTACCTCGCACGCTGTGAAGAGCGCGAACGCCTGGAGGTGATGGAGCGGGTGCGCGAGTTCGACGAATACGCCTGGGCGCAGGTCGAGCGTGGCATCAACAAGGCCTTGCAGGAAGTGCAGAGCCTGGGCGTGTGCACCTCCTTTGGCGACTGGCAAGCCGATGTCAACGCCATTGCGATCGCCTTTCGCACAGGCGGTCAGCAGGGCAAGCTGATGTCGCTGAACTGCGGCGGGCCGGCCACCCATGTGTCACGCGAACATCTTTTGGAGGTGGTGCGCCCCAAGCTCTTGCAGATGGTGGAAAAGCTCGGCGGCCATTGAGGTTTCCGCCAGCAGGCTGGCCGGGCCTGAGCGCAGAAAGCCGTGCATTTCTTCACACCGTTGGGCCCCCATCCGTCTGATGATGTGCACATGAGCACGACCCGACAAAGCGCCGTGATGTTCGCCGATCTGCGAGGCAGCACCGCCCTTTACTTGCGCCTGGGCAACAACGAAGCGGCCACCGTGGTCACGCACAGCCTGGCCATGCTGGGCCAGATCATTGCGCGCAACGGCGGCGTGGTGGTCAAGACCCTGGGCGATGGCCTCATGGCGGTGTTCAACGACCCAGAGCGCGCGGTCGAATCCGCTGCCGGGCTGCACGATTCCCTCGAGCGCATCGCCCCCGTGCCCGACGGTCTGCCCGCCAACACGGCGGCACTCAAACTCAAGGTCTCGCTGGCCTGGGGCGAGATCGTCGAGGTCGATGGCGACTGCTTTGGCGATGCCGTCAACGTGGCGGCCCGCTTGCTGGACTTGGCCGGCGACAACGAAACCCTCACCACCGGCCCCTTGGTGCGCAACTTGCCCAATGAGCAGCAAGAGCGTTTTCGCAGCCTGGACCGCCTGCACCTGCGTGGCAGGGCCGAGCCCGTGGCAGTGCTGCGCATGGAGAGCGTGCGCTTTGGCGACACCGTCTCGACCCTGCAGATGCCCTCGCCCAGCACCGACTTGCCCGATGGCATCCGCCTGCACTGGCAAAAGCAAGAGCGCATCTTTTCGGCCTTGAGCATGCCCGCGGTCATGGGCCGCAGCCCCCAGGCCCACGTCTGCGTGGGCGACTCCCGGGTGTCGCGCTCGCACGCGCGCATCGAAGGGCACAGTGGCCACTTCTATTTGAGCGACCTGAGCTACAACGGCTCTTATGTCCAATTTGACCGAGATGCCAAGGTGCTCTCCTTGCGCAGAAGCACCTGCACCCTGCATGGCAGTGGCATCATCACCTTGGGTTCGCCACCGCACGATCCCGACGCGCCACGCATCGGCTTTGAAGTGCTGAATTTTTCCGACACACAGCCCCAGTGGTGAGCCATCATTGCAGGGCAGACCCCGAGCTTGCCCCGAGCTTCCCGCGCCACGCCTTGCGCTAGAGTGCATCGGTTGACGCGACGCACCCACCCGACATGAACATCGCCGCGCCCACGGGCCTGACCGAGAGCCAAGAGACTGAACGTCTCGCCTTGCTGGCGTTGACCAAATGGCTGGACGCCGACACGCCCCCGGCCCTGCAAGCCATTGTCAGGCTCGCAGCCACACTGACAGGCTGCAGCGCTTCTGTGGTCCATCTGGTCGATGCACACCGCCTGTACGCCCTCGCCCGGCACGGCATCTCGAGCCGCCACGCCACGCGCGAGAGCTCCTGGTGCAACCAGGCCATCACACAAACAGAGCCTCTGTGCATGAGTGCCCCAGAAGGCCAGCCTTGGCGCTTCTACATCGGATTCCCCATCTTGGTGGAAGGGCATGCTCTGGCCACCTTCTGCGTGCTTAACCGTGATGAGCGGCAGCTCACCGATGCGCAAAAGCAAACCCTCAAGGACTTGGCCCTCATCGTTCAGGCCCAATTGGCCGAGCAGGTTGAGAAGCGACGCGTCCGCCGCGAGGCCGCCCGTGTTCGCATGGCCAGCCTGGCAGGCAGTGACTGGCTGTGGGAAACCAACCCGGACGGCCACTTGCAATGGGTCTCCGCCAGCCTGCGCCAGCACACAGGGCTCGACCCAGTGGCTGAGATGGGCATGCGTGCCAAAGACATCTACACGCCAGCGGCTGCCGACAGCGGCGCATCTTGGCAACGCTATGTACAGGCCCGGCAAAGGCGTGAGCCCTTTTCTCAGGCACTGGCAGAGCGAGACACCCCTCGTGGTCGGATGGTGGTCAGCATCAGTGGCTCGCCCGTGTTTCGCAAAGACGGCGTCTTCATGGGCTACAGGGGTGCCAGCCGCAACGTGACGCGCCAGCTGCAACTGGAGGAAGAGGCCCACCGTCAGGACGCTTTGCTCAGAGAGGCCACGGAAACTTTCCATGCGGGCGTGATGATCTCTGCGCCTGATGGCCGCATCCTGCTGGCCAACAAACACTGGCTGGCCAGCGCGGGCTTGAGCTCCATCGAAGGCGCCCCCTCCTGGCCTGACCTGCTGCGCCAATTGATCAAGGCAGGCCACTACCCGGAAGCTTCTGGCCAGGAAGACGACTTCTACGACCTGCGCATCAAGCAACACCACGAAGACCGTGCCCGCGTCATCCGCCTGCGGGACCGCATGATCCTGGCGCGTGACCAGATGCTCTCCAACGGCAACATCCTGCACTTCGCCACCGACGTGACCCAGGCGCACAACGAGTCACTGGTGGTCGAAGAGCAACAGCTGGCTGTCATGGCCTCAGAGGCCCGCCTGAAGGCTGTGCTCGACGCTTTGCCCGATTTATGGTTTTTGATCGACGAGCAAGGCCGTTACCGCGACGGCCACCGCAACCACCCCATGATGCTCAAGCCCTTCGATGAGCTCAAGGGACAACGCTTTGGCACCTTTGTCAGCAAGGAACTCGCAGAGCGCGAATGGGACGCCATCACCCGGGCACACGCGACCGGGCAAGCCCAACGCCTCGAGTACAGCCTGACCATGCCCGATGGCATCACACGCCAATTCGAAGGGCGCATGGCCCCCATGCCAGAGGGGCGCACGCTCTTTCTGACACGAGACATGACCGACATCCGCGCGCTAGAGCGCGATGTGCGCACCTTGCAGCAGGTCCTTCAGGCCGACCTCAGCCTGGGCCTGCTCGTGAGCGATGCGCGCAGCCCCGGGCACCCAGTGCTGTACGCAACACCTGGCGGGCAGGCTTTGCTGGGCCAAGGCAGCGGGCAATTGGAAGGGCGCCCCCTGCTGGACGTGCTTCAA
>JBEANX010000423.1:0-4485 GCA_041165245.1 Pseudomonadota bacterium | reverse complement strand
ACCACCGTGATCCAAGGTGGTTCGTCTTCCGTGAAGGCCCTGACCGGCTCGACCGAAGAAGAACAGTTCCATTGATCGCATGGGCCAAAGCACGGGTCGCAAGGCCTGTGCTGAGGTCTGTGTTCTTCAGCGAACAGCAAAAAGCCGCTCCTCGGAGCGGCTTTTTTCATGCCTGTGCGCAAACCATGTTGCGCACAGAGGGGCTTACTTGGCCTTGCGGCGGGCCAGCAGGCCCAGCACGCTCAGGCCACCTAGGCTGAGGCCCCAGCTTTCAGGCTCAGGCACGGCAGCCATCAAAGGCTCGGCCAGCCTGATCTTGAGGAACTCGGTGTTGTCCGAGCCCAGGTTGCGGCCGCCCACGCCCGGGTAGTTGTTGTCGTTGATCACCAGCAGGGTCTGGCTGTCGAGCATCAGCACGTCTTCGATGGTCACGAAGGGGAAGGTGAAGGTGCTGCTCCCGTCGCCGTTGAGGTCATCGGGGTCGGCAATGTTCATCAGGTCGACCACTTCCTGCTTGTCGACAAACCCATTGGCGTTTTTCTTGTTCAGGTCAATCTTGAAGATCTTCTTGAAGGGCGCACCCGTTGTGGTGGCGGTGTTGTTGTTGCGCTCGATGACCAGGAACTCGTGGTCATTGATGGCCGTCATGTCGCCAATGTTGGTGCCCAAGGTGTCGAGCTGATAGAGCCATTGGTCGCCGGTGTAGGCCTCGCGGTCCACATTGAAGGCATTGATGCGCAGGCTGCGTGCGGCATCGCCCGTGACGGTGCCTTCCAGCAGCGTGAACAAGGTGTCGCCTGCTTGGTTGATGGCCATGCCTTCAAAGCCACTGGAGCGGCCCAGGTTGGGTGTGCCACCTGCCAGGTAAGGGCTCTGGGGCGACTGCACGCCTGGCAGCACGATCTCGCTGCGCAGCACCTTGCCGTTGGCGTCGGTCTTGAGCAGCATGGGGCCGAACTCGTCACCAAACCACAGGTTGCCGTTCTTGTCTTTGCGCATGGCTTCGATGTCGAAGTCCGCGCCTGTGAGCAGGCGGCCTGCTTTGATGGTGGGGTCCACGGCAGCGTTGGTGCTCAGGCCGTAGTAGTTGTTCAGGTCAGCCTGGATCTGAAAGCCCAGCTTGCGGTCGGGGTCGGCCAGGCTGATGCGACTGGCGCTGTTGAAGCCGGGCAGGGCGGCGCCCGTGCTGTAGTTGGCAGCAGCCACGGTGCCGGTGCCGCCAGTGGCGGTCTTGAAATCGGGCGTGACGGCATAAACGCGCAAGAGCGTGTCAGCCGAGTTGGTCTGGGCGCCAAAGCCGTTGTCGGGCATGAGCAGGTAGCTGCCAGCGGCGGCGCCCGGCAGCACCGCCGAGAAGCCTTGCACGGGCTGCTTGTTCACCAAGGGCAATGGGTTGCCGCCCGCGCCGCTGCCGTTGAACTGGCCAGAGGTGGGGCCGTCGGAGAAAGTGTTGGCGGGCATCAGTGCCCAGCCTGTCAGGGTGTTGGTGGCAGCGTGCGCATGCAGGCTGATCGACACGGCGGCGGCAACCGCGCTCAGTCGGGCGGCTTGTCCCAGAACGGTCTTGAAGGTCATGTCAGCTCCTTACAGCAAAGGTGTGTGCAAGAGGTTGACCGTAGCGGCCCCATGTGACGCAGCGGTGGCGTCGGGGTAGTGCGTTCAGCAGGTGTCTGGCAGGGCGGTGCGCAGCATGGGTGGTGCCCCGGACCGGAATCGAACCGGTACGCCGCTTGCGCAAGCGGCAGATTTTAAGTCTGCAGTGTCTACCAATTTCACCACCGGGGCAGCACTGAGAGTGTAGAGCGTAAACGCAAAAAATCGAGCCACTGCTTGCGTTGCCCCTCAAAAACGTTGTATAGTTCAGGTCTTCGCTGATCACGCAAGTGTTTGGTGAATACGCGGGATTAGCTCAGTTGGTAGAGCGATACCTTGCCAAGGTATAGGTAGAGAGTTCGAGTCTCTTATCCCGCTCCAAAATTGCAAAGGCAGTCAGTGAAAGCTGACTGCCTTTTTGCATTGGCGCGCCGGGAATGCGTGCAAGCATCACGTGCGATGCAGGGCCCGATTTGGGGCTCGTTTGTGCTTGTTGATCGCTGCTCGTTGCATGGTCACGCCCGTGTCATGTGCTGAGCAAGGTCGGGCCGCTACAATGCAGGTTCGGCGTGTGAATGGCATGCGCCTGTGCTTCGGTAAGAAACGTAGAAAGGCACACACGGTTATGACACCGCGAACTCCGACCTCCCCCTGCACCTCGACCGAGGTTTAGTCGGCTGGCCGCTGCTTTCGCACCTGTTATCCCGGGTCCTTCTACCTGGCACCAGAAAGCGCGGCGATGACCGCGTTTTTTTTCGCGCTTTGTTCTCGTCTGCGCGGCCCAGGCCCGGACGAGCTCGCACCCTGATCACGCTGAGACACACCCATGATTTCGATTCAATTGCCTGACGGCTCCAAACGCGAATTCCCCTCGCCATTGACCATTGCCGAAGTGGCCGCCTCCATCGGTGCCGGCTTGGCCAAAGCCGCCTTGGCTGGCCGCGTGGGGCAGGGCGATGCCGCCCGCCTGGTCGACACCAGCTTCCTGATCGAAGTCGACACGCAACTGGCCATCATCACGGACAAGGATGCCGATGGCCTGGATGTGATCCGCCACTCGACCGCCCACTTGCTGGCCTATGCCGTCAAGGAACTGTTCCCTGAAGCGCAAGTCACCATCGGCCCCACCATCGAAGACGGCTTTTATTACGACTTCGCCTACAAGCGCCCCTTCACGCCGGAAGACCTGGCTGCCATCGAAAAGAAGATGGCTGAGTTGGCCAAGAAGGATGAAAAAGTCTTGCGCAAGGTGCTGCCACGCGACGAGGCTGTGTCCTACTTCAAAGGCCTGGGTGAGCACTACAAGGCCGAGATCATCGAGAGCATCCCTGCTGATCAGGATGTGTCGCTCTACTCGGAAGGCGCCTTCACCGACCTGTGCCGCGGCCCCCACGTGCCCAGCACCGGCAAGCTCAAGTACTTCAAGCTCATGAAGGTGGCGGGTGCCTACTGGCGTGGTGATCATCGCAACGAGCAGTTGCAGCGCGTCTACGGCACAGCCTGGACCACCAAGGAAGACCTGGCCCAGTACCTGACCCGCTTGGAAGAGGCCGAAAAGCGCGACCACCGCAAGCTGGGCCGAGAACTCGACCTGTTCCACATCGACGACCACGCCCCCGGTGTGGTGTTCTGGCACCCCAAGGGCTGGACGGTGTGGCAGCAGGTGGAGCAGTACATGCGCGCCGTCTACCGCGACAACGGCTACCAGGAAGTCAAGGGCCCGCAGATCATCGACAGCTCGCTGTGGGAGAAGACCGGCCACTGGGACAAGTACCGCGAGAACATGTTCACCACCGAGTCGGAAAAGCGCGACTACGCGCTCAAGCCGATGAACTGCCCCGGCCACATCCTGATCTTCAACCAGGGCCTCAAGAGCTACCGTGACCTGCCCTTGCGTTTTGGTGAGTTCGGCCAGTGCCACCGCAACGAGCCTTCGGGTGGCCTGCACGGCATCATGCGAGTGCGTGGCTTCACGCAAGACGACGGCCACATCTTCTGCACCGAAGACCACATCCTGCAAGAGTGCGTGAACTTCACGGCCTTGCTGCAGAAGGTCTACGCTGATTTCGGCTTCACCGACATCATCTACAAGGTGGCCACGCGCCCTGAAAAGCGCATTGGCACCGATGAGAACTGGGACAAGGCCGAGCAGGCCTTGATGGCATCGCTGCATGCCACCAACAGCGAGTTCACCATTGCCGTGGGCGATGGCGCTTTCTACGGCCCCAAGATCGAGTACACGCTCAAGGACGCCTTGGGCCGTCACTGGCAGTGCGGCACCATACAGGTCGATTTTTCGATGCCCGAGCGCCTGGGCGCCGAGTATGTGACCGAGACCAGCGAACGCAAGCACCCTGTGATGCTGCACCGGGCCATCTTGGGCTCGCTGGAGCGTTTCATCGGCATCCTGATCGAGCAGCATGCGGGCTCCTTGCCTGTGTGGCTGGCGCCAAGCCAGGTGGTGGTGCTCAACATCACCGATGCACAGGCCGATTACGCCCAAGAAATCGCCCAATCGCTGCAGAAACAGGGACTTAGGGTTCAGTTGGATTTGCGCAACGAAAAGATCACGTATAAAATCCGCGAGCATTCGTTGCAGAAGGTGCCGTACTTCATCGTTGTCGGAGACAAAGAGAAGCTCGATGGCACCGTCGCCGTGCGCGCCCGGGGTAATCAAAACCTCGGTGTGATGTCACTTGCGGACTTCTCCCAGAAGATCGACCAAGACATCGCCAGCAAGGCCTGAGGCGTTGGCTTGCGCCCCCTTGTCATCAAGGGTGGCGCGGCCCGTCGGGTTTGCCTGGGTGCGTGACCTCGTTACATCGGTGAGGGTGTGAAGTACCCATCGCCAAAAGGACATTGACATCGCTAACTTCTTTGACCGCCGTACGC
>JBEANX010000422.1:0-2909 GCA_041165245.1 Pseudomonadota bacterium | reverse complement strand
TGATCAGCACGATGTCGCCCGGGCCGGCCTCAGACGCCTGCACCCGCTCCAGGCCTTCAAAGGTCAGCACCTGGTTGACACGGCCCTTGAAGGTTTTGCCACCTTCGTCGGGCGTGCCTTCGCAGACCATCACGTCCATCATCGGCTTGAGCGTGCCCTGGGTGATGCGGCCGACACCAATGCGGCCGACAAAGGTGGAGTAGTCCAACGAAGAAATTTGCAGTTGAAGTGGCGCGTTGGGGTCGCCCTGGTGAGCCGGCACATGGCGCAGCACGGTGTCAAACAGCGCGCTCATGTCGGTGCCCCAGGCCTCGCCTGCCGGGCCCTCGTTCAAGGACGCCCAGCCGTTCAGACCCGATGCGTAGACCACCGGGAAGTCCAGCTGTTCTTCTGTGGCGCCGAGCTTGTCAAACAGATCAAACGCCGCGTTGATGACGTAGTCGGGGCGCGAGCCGGGCTTGTCGACCTTGTTGACCACCACGATGGGCTTGAGGCCCAGCGCCAAGGCTTTGCGCGTGACAAAGCGGGTTTGTGGCATGGGGCCTTCTTGGGCGTCGATCAGCAGCACCACGCCGTCCACCATGGACAGCGCGCGTTCGACCTCACCGCCAAAGTCGGCGTGCCCGGGGGTGTCAACGATGTTGACGTGGGTGCCTTTCCATTCCACGGCGCAGTTCTTGGCCAGGATGGTGATGCCACGTTCGCGTTCGATGTCGTTGCTGTCCATCACGCGTTCGGCCACCTTTTCGTTTTCACGGAAGGTACCGCTCTGGCGCAGCAGTTGGTCCACCAGCGTGGTTTTGCCGTGGTCGACGTGGGCAATGATGGCGATGTTGCGGATGGCTGCGTGGGTCATGGTCGGTCCTGAACTTCTAAAGGGCTGAGCAGGCGGTCTGCGATGAGTTCGCCTGCGGTGATGTGGGCGGTGCCGAGAAAGGCAGCGGGTTGGGTGCCGTAGACGCGAACGGCAGGTGCGTCGGCCAGGGTGACGCGTCGGCGCAAGCCGCACAGGAAGCGACCCGCTTCGTCGTCGGGCAGGTGCACTTCGGGCCAGGCAGACACCAGCACGTCGGGCGGCAGCAGCAAGGCATCACGCTCGGGTTCGGTCAGGGCTTGAAGGGCTTCGAGGGTCACGGCCTGGGTCAGGTCGAGCGCGCCGCTGCCAGTGCGGCGCAGCGCGCTGAGGTGGGCGCCACAACCCAGGGCTTCGCCGATGTCTTCGGCCAGCGTGCGGATGTAGGTGCCTTTGCTGCAGCGAACGTCGAGCACCAATGCTTCATCGTGCCAGTGCAGGATGTCGATTTGATGAAGGGTGACACGGCGCGTAGGCCGCTCAATCTCGATGCCTTGGCGGGCATAGTCGTAAAGCGCCCTGCCCTCGTGCTTGAGCGCGGAGTGCATGGGAGGCAACTGGTCGATGGTGCCGGTGAAGCGGGCGCAGGCAGCTTCGACGGCAGCAAGGGTCACTTGCACTTCACGCTCTTGCACGACGTCACCTTCGCCGTCACCGGTGCTGGTGCGCTGACCCAGCTTCAGCGTGGCCGTGTAGCGCTTGTCGGCGTCCAGGCTGGCCTGGCTGAATTTGGTGGCGGCGCCAAAGCACAGCGGCAGCAAGCCCGTAGCCAGCGGGTCCAGCGTGCCAGTGTGGCCCCCCTTTTCGGCGCGCAGGATGCCCTTGGCCTTTTGCAAGGCGTCGTTGCTCGTCCAGCCCAAGGGCTTGTCGAGCAGCAGCACACCATGCAGGGTGCGGCGTTTGATGCGGGCGCGCGGCGTGCTCACTCAGTCTTCCTTGGCCCGAACCGAATTGGCCTTGGCAATCAGTGCGCTGATGTCGGCAGCACGCTCGGTTGTCTTGTCGTAGTGAAAGTGCAGCGTGGGCACCGTGTGGATGGCCAGGCGCTTGAACAGGCCATTGCGGATGAAACCAGCGGCCTCGTTCAGAGCCTTGGCGCTTTCTTCCGGGTCGTTGAGCAGCACCGAAAAATATATCTGCGCATGGGCGTAGTCCGGCGTCACTTCCACGCTGTTGATGGTGACCATGCCCACGCGCGGATCGGCCAGGTCACGGATGAGCTGGGCCACATCGCGCTGAATCTGGTCAGCAACGCGGAAGCTGCGGTTGGGGACGGCTTTTTTGTGTCTCATGCGCGGTGTGCTCCAAATGAATCAGCCCCGCCGGTTGGGCGGGGCTGATCGCTGGGTAGCGTCTGGCCCGCCTTACAGCGTGCGTGCAACTTCCTTGACCTCGAAGAACTCCAACTGATCGCCTTCCTTGATGTCGTTGTAGTTCTTCAGCTTGATACCGCACTCGAAGCCTTCCTTGACTTCGCGAACGTCGTCTTTCAGGCGCTTCACCGATTCAACTTCACCGGTGTAGATGACGGTGTTCTCGCGCAGCAGGCGGAAGCGGGCGTTGCGGATGACCTGACCAGCGGTGACCATGCAACCGGCCACCGTGCCGATCTTGCTGGCCACAAAGACCGTGCGGATCTCGGCCGTGCCGATGACCTCTTCACGCTGCTCGGGTGCCAGCATGCCGCCCATGGCCGCCTTGATCTCGTCCACAGCGTCATAAATGATGTTGTAGTACTTCAGATCCACGCCGTTGCCTTCGGCCAGCTTGCGTGCACCCATGTCGGCGCGCACGTTGAAGCCGATGATGACGGCCTTGCTGGCAATGGCCAGGTTGACGTCGCTCTCGCTGATGCCGCCTACACCGGCGTACACCATTTGTACTTTGACCTCTTCAGTGCTCAGTTTGAGCAGCGATGCGGCTAGCGCCTCTTGCGAGCCCTGCACGTCGGCCTTGACGATGAGCGACAGCGTTTGTGCAGCGCCCTCGCCCATGTTTTCAAACATGCCTTCTAGCTTGGCGGCTTGGCGCTTGTTGAGCGTGACCTCGCGGTACT